>JALOMU010000232.1 GCA_025455285.1 Flavihumibacter sp. | reverse complement strand
AAAATTTTAATCATTTTGATGGGCCGAATGTACTTTTTATGTTAGCGGATGGGATACATGTAAGCTACAAAAAGCAAAATATTCTAGGTGGTTAACCTAAATTCAACAGGTTCAGTTTCCTTGCCATTCACAATGATGCTGAGTCGCTGGGTGCCGGCATAATATACACGTGTAGTAATGGGGCGGAAAGCATGGCTGCGGGATACCTCAATAGAACTGTTACCTGGTATTGTTTTTTCACTGATCTTGAAAACTTTCTTTCCATTCTTTCCATTTTGGCGAAGAAAATACAAGGCGTATTCCAATCGCGTTAAAACCGGTTTTTTACTTTTATTGCTGATAGTACATTCAAACTTCAGTGATTCACCCATACGAAGTTTACGTGTGTGCTGAAGCTTGCTTACTTCAAGATTACGGGCATCCAAACCGTGCAGGGACAATACACCGGCATCTCCTTTTTTCAGCAACGTGCGACAGGCGTGTTTGATCAGGGCATCGGTTTCAGGGGACAATCCCTTCCACTTGCGGGCTACTTCAAGAACAACAGATGGGTTGTCTTTAGCGATATCATTCAGGTGATTGGCTACACTCCGGCGAACATATTCAGAAGGATCATTGCGTAAATTCTCCAGTAAGGGCAGTGCGGGGCGAGGATCTTTTTTGAAAGCAGGTAAGGCAATCGCCCAGGGCAGGCGGGGCCGACTTCCTTCAGAAGCCAATCGCCTTACATGATGATTGGTGTGTTTGGACCAGGCGATCATTCGTTTCAACATGTCATCCGGATACCGGATCAAAAAAGGCCGTACCGCAAACTCGCAGCTGGTGATCGGTGTGATTTTTTCAAATAGTGCTACAGCCTCATCAAAATTATCTATGCCATACCGCTCTACATAATCCGGGAGAAACATCAGGGCCAGACTTCCATTTGGAAAACGAAAACCATTGAGTTGATCGGTCAGCTTATCAAGCACAGCTGCAGCATGGGTAAAATCAGCAGGTAACTCACGGTGCAGCATATCCGCCGTATGTCGCATGCGATCCTTGAGTTCTTTTTTATGCCAGTCGGGTGACTGAATCTTTTTAAGAAATCGTGCTGGCGAAAAGGTTGGTAACACCATCTTTACCTGCCTGCCAAATGCCAGATAAAATTCTTCTGAATAGATATCCTTCAATAACGTGCTCATGCTGTAAAAATAGTAGTGGAATTGACAACCCTATGTCAACAGTGCTCAATCCCAACTCCCGGGACGAATCTTTTTTCGGGTAGCTTTCACGGTGCCTTTTTGTTTTTTGGATTCGATGCGCTTTTCGTGGACGACCTTGGAGATTTTGGTCGCGATCCGGGCTTTCTTTTTGACCAGGGCTTTTTCAAGCAAGTCCTGGAATTTGCGCAGCACGCGTTCTTTATTGCCGGACTGTGACCGCTCTTCCTGGGATTTCAATAAGATGCTGCCATCCTTATTCAGAAGATGTTGCAGTTTTTGTAGCACCAGTGCGCGCTGCTCTTCATTCAGAGCAACCGATAGGGAAGGGGTCCATCGCCCCTGAACCATGGTTTCCACCTTGTTTACATTTTGTCCGCCTTTGCCGCCACTGCGGGCGGTTTGAAATTCAATTTCCTTGCTGATATCGGGTGCCATCGCGCAAAATTATAGCAAATAAATGAGGCGCTTATTTCTTCCAGTACAGGGCAATCGAAGCCGCCAGTTCCATCATCCAGGCAAGTCCGAGGTGCACTACAATGCCCCCGTAAATCGATTGCGAATAACAGGCAAAGATGCCGAGCAGCAGTCCACCAAAATAAGAGGATATACATTCCAGCAAGGGTTTGCCGAAATGAATGGAACAGTAAAACACCGCCATTGGTAAAATAGCAGCCGGACCAATCCAACGCGCTAACAAGACAACCAGGAACCCGCGAAAGAACAATTCAATGGTAAAAAAATCAGCACTATAGGCAAGTTGAAAACCGATCTTTTGCCAGAGGGTTGGAGCAGGATCTGTACTCAATTGCAGCAATTTCATCTTGGGATAGGTCTGCAAAAAATCGGCCTGTGTTGCAGCAAAACTCACTAACGGAACAATCACTGCCAGCATGATCAGGTAGGGTGTCCAGTTAACGCCTGCCAGTTTCAAACCCGTTGCGGAAGCAAAGCCGGTAATACGACCATGAAGAATTGTATAGATGAGGATCAGTATACTAACAGTTACGACTAATCGAATTGGCCAGTTGATCAGCACATTGATGCGATGACCTGCTATACCCGGGCGGGCTGCCTGCACCCATTCCTGCCATCCGCCCATGCCTGATTTCAGTGCAAATACCAGGGGGGCTAAGGCAATTATCAAAACCAGTGCGGGATTCCAGTTGAAACCCGGTACCAGCAGCCAATAGAGGAGATAGGGTAGCGTAAACGCCAATGCATATACGAAGTAAAACCCAAGTACCCGTTGAGGGCGGGTGGGTAAATTATAGATCCACTGCTTCTCCCAGCCCCAGTAAAAATTACCACTAATTAACAGCGCGGTAATCAGGGTGCAAATCAGGAAATGCGGTTTGTTTAATTGGGCAATGTATTCTGAAATGTAATTGAATAACATAGAGAAAGGTTCAATTAATTAATTATACACTTGTAATAAAATTTATATATTCAGGAATAGAAATCCGAATAAATCGAGAAATTATCAGGTTATGGCAGATTTGAAAGTAGCATATTAAAACTTATGTTGCTTATGAAAAATGATTGGAAATCAGCTCAAGTCATTGCCTGCGCGGTACTACTGGTTACAATTACCTGCTGTTTGAACGCACAGGCACAAAAGAAAAAAGCTGTAAAAGCTACTACTTCAGATAACCGGCTGGTTGAAATAAACAAACTGGTGGAATCCGATTCCGCAAATCTGGTGGAGCTATTTAAAGACATCCATGCGAATCCCGAATTGGGTTTTATGGAAACACGCACTGCTGCTATTGTTGCCAAAGAACTGCAGGCGGCTGGTTACGAGGTTAAAACAGGAATTGGCGTAACCGGAGTAGCAGGAATACTAAAAAATGGAGAAGGCCCAATTATCATGTGGCGGGGTGATATGGATTGCAATGCCGTAAAAGAAACTACCGGTCTGCCGTATGCGAGTACAAAAGTAGTGAAGCGTGATGATGGATCTGAATCACCGGTTATGCATGCCTGTGGGCATGATGCGCATGTTACCTGGTTGATTGGATTGGCCAGGGCCATGGCACAAATGAAAAATGCCTGGAAAGGAACCTTAATCGTAGCAGGACAACCAGCAGAAGAACCCATCTTGGGAGCAGAGGCTATGGTCAAAGATGGACTCTATACTAAACATGGCATTCCCGAGCCGGATTATTTACTTGGCATTCACAGTGCTCCTGTACCAGTTGGTGTAGTTGCCGTTGCAAGTGGTGTGCGTATGGCGGGCACAGATCAGATTGATGTGGTGTTTAAGGGGATCGGCGGACATGGAAGTAATCCGCAATTGAGCAAGGACCCTATTGTGATGGCAGCGGCAGCTATTATGCAGTACCAGGTGATTGTGAGTCGGGCGGTTGACCCTCAAAAAGCAGCTGTTCTTACTGTAGGTAGCGTGCAGGCGGGTAGTGATAACAATGTTATTCCCGCAACTGCACTGGTTAAAATCAATTTGCGCTGGTTTGATGAGGCTGACCGAAACCTGATGATTGAAGGAATTAAAAGGATCAATGAAGGTATCGCGCATAGTTATAATCTGCCCAAAGACTTGTATCCTGAAATGAAGATGAAGGGTTTTGCGTATCCTTTAGATAATGATACGGCGCTCACTTCAGCAGTTTTGACCGGAATACGAAAATTGCTTCCAGATAACCAGATTCTTCGTGAAAGTCAGTTACCAGCTGTGATGGGTTCGGAAGATTTTCATCACCTTGTTATTCATAATGATAGGAAAGTGTATTGCTATTTCAATGTGGGAATAGCGAATCCAACTGTGTTTGCACAGGCTATTAAGGAAGGGAAAGCACTTCCCTTCAACGCACATAACGGTGATTTTCAAGTTGACCTGGCTGGTATACCCCTGGGCACAAAAGTGGCTATACTAGGAGTTTTAGAAGCTTTTCAGCTACAAAAAAGGTGAAATAAATCAGGATTTGAAGCTTTCCTGCATAATCTGCAGCAGGTTGCTGTCGATCATTTTCTCCGCCAGTGTAATCATGTTGGAGAAGGCCCTGGATTGGGAAATTCCATGACCGATTATAACCGGCTTATTTACACCCAGAACAGGTGTGCCGCCGTAGTTTTCAAAGTTG
>JALOMU010000231.1 GCA_025455285.1 Flavihumibacter sp. | reverse complement strand
ATTTCACGGGGATCAGTCGCAGCCTGTTCAAGAATGCGAATTTTGATTTTGTGAAAGTGAGGAAGGTAACCTATATCATTTCTGCCATCATCCTGGCATTAGGTATTGGTGCTTTGATAAACGGTTTTAACCAGGGTGTTGAATTCAGTGGTGGACGTAGTTTCATCGTGAAGTTTGACAAGCCGGTTTCAACTGCAGCAGTTGCGAATGACCTGGAGAAAGTACTGGGAAGTACACCAATCATCAAAACTTATGGCGGTGCCAATCAACTGGATATCACAACTGATTACCTGATTGAACAAGCAGGTCCGGAAGTAGATGACCAGGTGCAGGCGAAACTATTTGAAGGATTGAAAAACTTCCTGCCAGCCACTGCTACAGCAGAGGAGTTTGATACCAAATACAAGCAGGGTTCCAAGAAGGTAGTGCCTACTATTTCGGATGACCTGAAGCAGGGTGCTAAATGGGCTACTTTCTGGTCATTGCTGGGTATCTTCCTGTATATCCTGATTCGTTTCCGCGACTGGCGATATTCTTTCGGTACGATTGTGGCCTTGATTCACGATGCGTTGGTAACACTGATTGTGTTCTCTTTCTTTAAAGATATCGTACCGTTCTCACTGGAAATTGATCAGCACTTTATCGCGGCTATCCTGACAGTGATTGGTTTCTCTACGAATGATACGGTGATCGTATTTGACCGGATCCGTGAAAACAGTCACCTCATGAAGAATGCTACCCGTGCACAAATCATCAACAAATCCATCAACGATACCTTAAGCAGAACCATCATGACATCTGTAACGGTATTCCTGACCATCCTGATCCTCTTCCTGGTAGGTGGTGAGGTAACCAAAGGATTCGCCTTTGCGATGTTGATTGGTGTTGTAACCGGTGTGTACTCCTCCATCTTTGTGGCTGCTCCGATCCTGGTGGATTTCGGTAAAAGCAAACCACTGGGAGGTGATTCCAACGAAGTAATGGAATCCGTTGCTCCTGCACCTGCTCCAACTGCAGCAAAAGCATAAAGCACAAATTCTCAGAAATAGAAAAAGCCGTTAGTTGAATGCTAACGGCTTTTTTATTGAATTGTTTTTTGTTACACAGCGAAGGAAGTTCCACATCCACAGGTCTTGCTGGCATTGGGATTGGTAAAAGTGAAACCACGATTATTGAGCCCTTCCTGCCAGTCGATTTCCATACCCATCAGGTAGATGCCATGAGATTTGGTCATGGTACAAGGAATGCCTTCGATAGTGAACTGCTCATCGCCTTCCTCCATCTTATCAAACCCGAGGATATAACTCATACCTGAACAACCGCCTCCCTTAACGCCCACGCGTAAAACCTGGCTTTTGTCGAATTCCGGAGCTTCCATTAAGCGTTTGATCTCAGTGATAGCCCCTGCTGTTAGTGTAACCGGTGAAGTTGCTATTGTCGTTTCCATATTGCAAATTTAAGGATTTCCCTCACTCTCTCTTTGGCAGCCTAAATCCTTTACTTTTGCTCCATAATTGTTAAGCTTTTATGGATAATACAACTGTTTGGATCGTTGCCGGCATTGCACTTCTTGGTTTTGTAGGCCTCTATCTATATTTCTACCGGAAGGACAAAAAGGCCATCGCCGAAATCAGTCAGAAAGTGGATACCGCTACCAGTAAAGAACAACAGGTGGCCGGTGCTTCCAAACAAATGCAGTTGGCAGCCTATGAGCGACTGGTAATTTTAGCCGACAGAATCGCACTGCCCAATCTCATCAGCAGAAGCAATGACCCCTCTTTTGATAAACGCGGGATGCAACAATTGCTTACCCAAACCATCAAACAGGAATTTGAATATAATCTCTCTCAACAGATCTATGTGAGTGCTGCTGCCTGGGATGCGGTACGCAACCTGAAAGAGCAAAACATCATGATTGTTAATCAGCTCGCTGCCATCCTGCCAGATGATATGAGTGGCTTGGAATTCAACAAAAAGATCATTGAATTTGTAATGAACCAGCCTCAGGGCTCCATGCACAGCCTGGTGCAGGAAGCCTTAAGCTACGAAGCAAAGAAAATACTGAGTTGATTGCAAAACGATGAATTGCCATGTCAGAAAAAAAAATTACTACCGACAGCGGTATAGAAATTAAACCGGTTTATTATCCGGGTGATCTGCCCACTGCATGGAATGGTTCCGAGCAACCGGGACTATTCCCCTACACCCGGGGTGTGCAACCCGATATGTACAGGGGAAAGCCCTGGACCATGAGGCAGTATGCCGGCTTCTCTACTGCGGAGGAAAGCAACAAACGCTATCACTATTTATTGTCGCAGGGCGTATCCGGATTATCAGTTGCATTTGACCTTCCTACACAAATCGGTTACGACAGTGATCATGCAATGGCAGAAGGTGAAGTAGGAAAAGTGGGGGTTGCAATTGACAGTCTCGAAGATATGCAGGTACTCTTCCAGGGCATACCACTGGAATCTGTCAGCACCTCCATGACGATCAATGCTACCGGATTTATTTTACTCTCCTTTTATGTGGCACTGGCCAAACAGCAGGGAGCCGATCTCAGCAAAATCAGTGGTACCATCCAGAATGATATTCTGAAAGAATATGCTGCCCGCGGCACTTATATCTATCCACCCAAACCATCCATGCGTATCATTACCGATATCTTTGAATGGTGTAGTGGATCCTTACCCAAATGGAATACGATTTCCATTTCGGGTTACCATATCCGTGAGGCCGGTTCAACAGCCGTACAGGAGATTGCATTTACGCTGTCTAACGGGAAGGCCTATGTGAAAGCTGCATTGGAGCGCGGACTCGACATCAATGTATTCGGCAAACGTCTCTCCTTCTTTTTCAATTCGCATAATAACCTCTTTGAAGAAGTGGCCAAATTCAGGGCTGCCCGTCGCATGTGGGCAACGATTATGAAGGAACTGGGAGCTACAGATCCCAAAGCCATGATGCTGCGTTTTCATACCCAAACAGGTGGTAGTACCTTAACTGCTCAACAACCCCAGAACAATATCAGCCGGGTTACGATTCAAACCCTGGCTGCTGTATTGGGAGGTACACAATCCCTACATACCAACGGGTATGATGAGGCGCTTTCTCTGCCAACGGAAGAAGCTGCTCGAATTGCTTTAAGAACCCAGCAAATCGTTGCCTTTGAAAGTGGCGTGGCCGATACCGTGGATCCCCTGGCAGGCTCCTATTTTGTTGAAGCGCTCACTTCCCAACTGGAGCAGGAAGCGCTGGCCTTAATGGGAAAGATAGATGCCATGGGCGGCAGTGTTTCCGCCATTGAACAAGGCTTCATGCAGGATGAGATCGCGCGCAGCGCTTATGAATACCAGAAAGGGATCGAAAGCGGTGAGAAAATCATTGTGGGTGTCAATAAATTCCAGATTGATACCGAAGCCTCCATTCCTATATTCAAGGTGGATGACAGCATACGGCAGGTACAGATTGAAAAACTGAATGCCTTAAAGAATAACCGCAATCCGGCTATGGTTGACCAGGTGCTGCAAAACCTGAACGACAAAGCTGCTTCCGGTGAAAACCTGATGCCGGCTGTAATTGAGGCAGTAGAACAAAAATGTACATTGGGAGAAATTGCAGATGAACTCAGGGGTGTATTCGGAGAACATCGCTAGCTGATTTTTCTTAACTTACTGACCAACTTAATCTACACATCATGGTTCGCTTACTTACCCTCTTGCTTGCAGCTACCAGTTTCTGCCTGACAGCCGGGGCTCAAAATAACCTGGATGCAACCATCCAGGCGAAAGCTAAACAGGTGCTACCCAAAGTGATTGAATGGCGGCGGCATATCCATCAAAACCCCGAGCTGAGCAATCGCGAATTCAAAACAATGGAATACATCGCGAATCACCTGCGTTCCCTTGGTATTGAAGTTCAGGATAAAGTGGCCAAAACCGGTGTGGTGGGACTCTTAAAAGGAGGTAAGCCTGGCCCTGTGATTGCCTTGCGTGCGGATATGGATGCCCTGCCTGTGGAAGAAAGAGTGGACCTGCCCTTTAAATCCACCCAGAAAGCAGATTATCTTGGACAGGAAGTATCGGTTATGCATGCCTGTGGGCATGACAGCCATGTTGCCATCCTGATGGGTACCGCTGAGGTATTGGCTGCCATGAAAAAAGACATTGCAGGAACCGTGAAGTTCATCTTTCAGCCTGCAGAAGAAGGTCCTCCCGGTGAGGAAGAAGGCGGCGCACCATTGATGGTGAAAGAAGGTGTGATGGACAATCCCAAAGTAGACGCGATTTTCGGTTTGCATATTTCATC
>JALOMU010000230.1 GCA_025455285.1 Flavihumibacter sp. | reverse complement strand
TGTTGTTCGGAGGTTATTATCTGCTTTACGGGAACAAAAAAGTTGAGTTAGCGTAAGACTCCCTGCTCTACTTTTAGCTGCCTGTTGGTGCCGCCTTCCATTTGTTTCCAGTTTTTCAGATTGAAGCGACCGTTTCCTTCTAATGTTCCTTTGATGATATAGCTCCTGACCGGGGCTTTTGAAGGACTCCAGTGAAGCACTTCACCGGGTTCACACAGCTCAGGTTTGCGAGCTTCATTCCATATAAACCAGGCTTCGTTGCTTCCGAATACTGTGGCCCATCCCGCTTCATCAATGGCTACTGCTGTTTTTTCATCTACTCCAATACCACGGATTGTTTTGGTTTTTTCTTCTTCCTTCAGCAACCTTGCCAGCCAGCTGATATGTCGACCTTGCCTATTACGCTGACTGTAATGTGAGTCGGTGATGGTATTACGCAGGATGGGGGCTTCAATAAAATCTTTCCTTCCAATTGCGTTGGAAATATGGTATGGACTTTCAAGTGCAGTTTCCGATTGAATGGTCCCGTATTGAGCAGCAAAATAATAGTCGCCCAGGATAGCACAACCGGCGCTGGTGCCACCTATCGGTACTTTCTTTTCATTGATTAAAAAGTTGATCGCGTCTTCAACGGGAGAATCTTTCCAATAACGGGTATAATTCCATTGGTCACCGCCGGCTATAAAGAGAAGTTCCGCCTTACGGATCTTTTCTGCCACAATGGGTAAGAATGCTTTATCCCGACTGTTGATCAGGATGGTTTCTACGGAGTTAACTTTTGCGAGGTCAAAAAGGTACTGATTATAACCATCGGACCCAGAGGATCGGATCACTACCACATCTCCGCCACCAGACCGTTCCAGCAACCAAAGCATAGCGGAATTAACATCTGTACTACCTCCTGCAAGCAACAAGCCGGCTTTGGTTGTGGTTCGTACATCAGAAGAATCACCAGTGAGATAAATGCGAAGTGGGTCTGCCTCGCTGATTTGAGCATATAAATCAATCGGTAGACTAACGGTGAGGAGTAAGTGAAAAACAAAATTCAATATTTTCATACGTCTTGGTGTTTCTTCAAATTTGATCAGGCCATAACCGCAACCAGGTTCAATGCTTTTTTTACCAGGTTTGGGTTACCCTGAATTTTAATTGCTTCCGGATTTTGAATCAAAACATCCTCCGGTCGAATGGCTTTCGTAAATAATTTCAAATCCTTACAGTAGTTGATCCGGATAATTTACAGGGGCTGATTTAATCCTTGTATTTTGAAGATACCGATTCTTCCAGGCAGTTGCAGTTGCGAGCAATGCCAGAATAAAAATAATACTGAGTCCTGTTGCCATGGTAAACTTTTCTGAAATGATACCTACCAGAGATGGTCCGGCAAGAAAGCCAAGTAAACCACCTGTTGCAACAGCGGATATACCACTGACGGCGCTTACTCCCGGTACCTTGGTGGCCGTGCTGAAAAGCACTGGCACAACGCAGGAAAATCCAAGTCCTACGAGTGTAAATCCCGCAATTGCAACCGGAATAGAAGTAAAACTAACCGCCAGCAGATAACCGGTAGCAGCAATCAGGCAGCCTCCGATCACCACCTTCTTTTCACCAATTTTTGGAATCAGCGCATCACCATTAAAGCGGCCAAGCGCCATCGCAATGGAGAAACCAGCAAATCCAATTCCGGCAATTGCCTTGGTGCCATTCAGGGATTCACGAAGGTAAAGCGCACTCCAGTCTGCAACACAACCTTCTCCCATAAAGGTAACAAAGCAGATAAAGGAGAGTCCGATAAGGCCTCCGGATGGTAAACGAAAGCGGCTATCTGAAGCAATCTCTACCTGATTTGCTAACAATTCATTGCGTAACAAAAACAGGCCAATTGAAAGTGCCAGCGCCACTATCATGATCTGCCAAACGGCTGGTATCTGCAGCCAGTAAAAAAAGGAGGCGAGTCCTGCACTGATACCTCCACCTAAACTATACATACCATGAGAGGTACTCATCAGCCGGCGCTGTAATTTTTGTTCCAGTTGATCCACCATTGCATTGGTTGACACACCATTTAGAAAGCCGGTAAGTCCGGTTGAAAAAAGTGCAATCATCAATACCGGTACTGAAGGGGCGGTTACCTGGAGGATAAAGGCGGCACAATAAAAGAGGCTGCCATAAAACATCCAGTTGCCTACCGCTACCCGTTTAAAAAACCAGGGCGCGATAGCAACCCCTGTGAGTGCACCCAGTGGGGCAAGCAGTAAGGTGAGCCCAAGTGTGGCATCTGTGAGTTCCAGTCTTTGTTTTACCTGGGGAATCGCTGCTACCCAAATGCCCAGTAAAATACTGGAAACAGCAAACAGGTATCCGATGCTTAAGCTGGAGCGCTGACGCAGGTATAATAAAGTATTGGTAAGCATCAGTTAAGGAGTTATAATGATTTATTGAGAACCAGCTGATGTTTACAAACAATTCCCTCTTCCATTATCGGTTGTGGGTAGTGGTGAGTAAAATAATTCCAGCGTACATCAGTCAATTCAAAGCCTGCCTGCTGATACAACTGGAAGGGTTTGATGCTCGAGTTTCCCGTGCATACCTGGAGCTCAGTAAAACCAAGGCGCCGCGCCCTTTCACTGGCCTCCTGCAATAATAATCTGCCTATTCCTTTTCTCCGATAACCGGGAGTAACTGCCAATACTTTAATTTCTGCTTTGGTTTTGCCTTCAGGTGACAGGGCCAGTACGCCTACGGTAAGGTCGAGGTGATTGGCAACCAGGATAAGACAATGGGGTAGGTATTCTGCAACCTGTTCCTGGTTGGGATCAGCCAACAGGATTAGCTCTATTGGAGGAGGAACAGTATCCGGCAGTGAACTAATTCGGAAATCAGCAGGCGGTTTGGTTTCGGTCATGTATCAAATATCCAATATTTCCTGCATCTGAAAACAGGAGATCGTAATCAGGGTATTTAGGGGTTTTCTGCTTCGTACCCGGAATCAATCAGGAGGTGTTTCCCATCTGCAGCGGTAGTGGCCAGTACGTCACATCGGTTGTTAAATGGGTTGTCGGCATGTCCTTTAACCCATTTGAAACGGATATGGTGCTGTTTGGCGAGCTCGTGATATTTGGTCCAGAGATCCCGGTTTTTTTTACCGCCTTTGAAGTTAGTGGCGATCCAGTTTTTTAGCCAACCCTCTTCAACGGCTTTCACAACGTATTGACTATCGCTGTAGATCGTGATTTTTAATCCGGTTTTAGTAAGTGCTTCGAGCCCTGCAATAACCGCCATTAACTCCATTCGATTATTGGTCGTTTTGCGGTAGCCTTTGGACAATTCTTTTTCCTTGGTGCCCCATTTAAGTAGGGTACCATAGCCACCCGGACCGGGATTTCCCCGACTGGCGCCGTCTGTATAGATGATGAGTTCGGACATGAGGAAGTGAAAGGTGAAAGGTGAAAAGTGAAAGAGGGTGAAAAGTGAAAAGTGAAAAGTGAAACGTGAGACGTCAGATGTGAGACAGAAAACTTCTCGCGTCTCACGTCTCACATCTGACGTCTCACTTCTATGTCTGCAATACTCCCGTTTTAAACACGGGTATTTCCGGATTGTGATTGGCGGCTTCGATACCGGCTGCGATTACACGACGGGTCTGCATTGGATCAATGATTTCGTCTACCCATAACCGGGAAGCAGCATAGTAGGGGGTGGTTTGTTCGTCGTATTTCTGTTTGATGGATTGTAATACCTGTTGTTCCTGCTCAGGTGTAATTTCTTCACCTTTCGCTTTCATAGACGCAACCTGGATCTGCATAAGGGTTTTCGCCGCCTGGTCGCCGCCCATCACTGCAATCTTTGCGGTTGGCCAGGCATAAATAAAACGGGGATCATAGGCTTTACCGCACATGGCATAATTACCTGCACCATATGAATTACCAACAATAATTGTGATTTTAGGTACTACGGAATTGGCCACTGCATTAACTAGTTTGGCGCCGTCTTTAATGATGCCCGCGTGTTCACTTCGGCTGCCCACCATAAAGCCCGTTACGTCCTGCAGAAAAACCAGCGGAATTTTTTTCTGGTTGCAGTTCATAATAAAGCGCGCAGCTTTATCAGCGCTATCGTTGTAGATTACCCCTCCCATCTGCATTTCTCCTCTTTTGCTTTTCACGATCAGACGCTGATTGGCTACAATACCAACCGCCCATCCTTCAATACGCGCATAACCGCATAAGATGGTTTTACCATATTCGGCTTTGAATTCTTCAAATTCTGAATCATCTACCAGGACCGTAATAAGATCCCGCATGTCATAAGGCTTGCTGTTGTTTTCTGCCA
>JALOMU010000229.1 GCA_025455285.1 Flavihumibacter sp. | reverse complement strand
ACTTTTTAAATACAGTAATTTTATGCAAGCAACCGACAACAAAACAATGAAACAGGTAACACAGGAAGCATGGGCCAAGCGCCCGTTGATCATCGCGGGGCCCTGCAGCGCGGAAACCGAAGAGCAGGTATTACAAACTGCCCAGCAATTGGCACAAACGGGTAAAGTAGATATTATGAGAGCCGGTATCTGGAAACCACGTACACGTCCGGGTTCTTTTGAAGGTATCGGTACCAAGGGGCTGCCCTGGTTACAGCAGGCTAAAAAGCTAACCGGGTTGCCGGTTGCAGTGGAAGTAGCTACAGCTAAACAGGTTGAAGACGCGCTGCACTTCGATGTGGATGTTTTGTGGATTGGTGCCCGAACCACCGTAAACCCCTTCAGTGTGCAGGAAGTAGCCGATGCGCTTAAAGGAGTAGATGTGCCAGTACTGATTAAGAATCCTATCAATCCTGATCTGGAATTGTGGCTAGGCGCGGTTGAACGTGTTGAGAAAGCCGGTATCAACCAGATTGGATTGATCCATCGCGGTTTCTCTTCTTATGGAAATACCGAGTTCCGCAATGCACCGATGTGGCACCTGGCAATCGAAATGAAACGCCGCTTCCCTGAAATGATGATGATCAATGATCCTTCCCATATCTGCGGCCGCAGAGATATCCTGCTGGATGTGATGCAGAAAGCAATTGACCTTGATTACGATGGCATGATCATCGAAAGCCATATTGATCCGGATAATGCCTGGAGTGATGCCAAGCAACAGGTAACTCCAGCGCGTCTGGCTGAAATGCTTGACAGTATTACCTGGAGAAGAGAAGACGTGGATTCTGAAGCATATCATGCGGCACTTGAAAAACTCCGTCAGCAGATCAATCACCTCGATGATGAACTGATGCAGATCCTTGGTCAGCGTATGAAAGTGGCAGAACAAATCGGTACCTACAAAAAGAATAATAATATCACCATCCTGCAAACCAATCGCTGGAATGAGATCCTGGATCGCGCTTTCCTGAAAGGCGACAAACTGGGATTGAGCAAGGAATTCATCACCCGTTACTTTGATGCGGTGCATATGGAGTCCATCAACCACCAGAACAAAATCATGAACAGCTAAGAAGGGCGCATGGAAATAAAAAAAATCCGGATCGGACAAACCATCACTAATTATTGTTTTGGTGCGAGTATGTCCCAACTGAAAAATGTTGCCGACAAAAAACATAGTATCATTTTAACCGATGAACATGTATTTGAAGTTTGTAAATCAAAGTTGAAAGGCTGGAATACCATTGTTATAAAAGCTGGAGAAGAATACAAGATCCAGCAAACAGCGGATACGGTGATTGATTCGCTCATTGAGATGGAAGCAGACCGAAAAACCACCCTGATTGGCCTGGGAGGAGGAGTAATAACCGACCTCGCAGGATATGTGGGTGCAATTTACATGCGCGGGATCCGAACCGGTTTTATTCCAACCAGTCTGCTGGCCATGGTGGATGCTTCTATAGGTGGTAAAAACGGCGTAGATGTGGAAGTTTACAAGAACCTGGTGGGTACCATCCGACAGCCTTCTTTTCTGTTTTTTGATACCAGTCTGCTTCAAACACTGCCGACGGCAGAATGGCAAAACGGATTTGCAGAAATCATCAAACACGCGGCAATCAAGGATGCAGCCATGTTTCGTGGGCTAAAGGAGCATGATGCCGGCTGGTACCAGAAAAAGAAATCAGAGCTTGCTGCACTGGTTCGAAGGAATGCCCTCTTAAAAACAAAAGTGGTGCAGCTCGACGAAACCGAACAGGGAGATCGCAAACTGCTGAATTTCGGACATACCCTCGGGCATGCCCTGGAGAATCAGTATGAATTGTCGCACGGGCAGGCGGTTTCCATTGGCATGACCTATGCCGCGCATTTATCGGAAGCACTGCTTGGATTCAAACAGACGGAAACACTGGTACAGGTAATTGAACAGTATGGCTTACCCACTTATGCCGATTTCGATCGCACCAAGGTTTTTGATGTGCTGAAACACGATAAAAAAAGAGAACGCTCCAATCTTCATTATATCCTGCTGCAAAAAATTGGAAAGGGAGTTGTTCATACCCTTCCATTAGCGCAGGTTAAACAATTAATAGAACAGATATAATACAGCATAATGCTAGTTACGGTAGAACCTTCTTCCATTAAGGGTGAAATCTGGGCGCCAGCCTCTAAAAGTTCCATGCAGCGCGCCTGTGCGGCAGCGATTGCTGCCGGTGGTACCAGTATCATCCGCAATCCCGGAAAATCAAATGATGATACAGCTGCCCTGGGTGTGATCCAGGCATTGGGTGCAGCTGTAGAACAGAATGATAATGAGCTCATCATCCGTTCTTCGGGTATCCATGCCCGTTCTACCACCGTACATTGCGGGGAAAGCGGCCTGGGTATCCGGATGTTTACCCCTCTGGTGGCATTGAATGAGCAGGCGATTACCATCACCGGTGAGGGAAGCCTGGTAACACGTCCCATGGATTTTTTTGATGAAGTATTGCCAAATCTGCAGGTTTCCGTTCAATCGCAACAGGGCAAATTGCCACTGGTTGTCAAAGGCCCGCTTAAACCCGCTAATATTACCATCGACGGATCACTCAGTTCACAGTTTCTGACCGGAATACTGCTGGCTTATGCAGCAGCAGGCGCTAAAGATGTAACCATTACCGTAACGAATTTAAAAAGCAAACCCTATGTTGACCTCACGCTCAAAGTGATGGAAGATTTCGGTTTGGAGGTGCCGCAGAATAACAACTATGAAAGTTTTTATTTTACGGGCAATCGTCCAACAGTAAGGGACAGCCGAACATATACAGTAGAAGGCGACTGGAGTGGGGGAGCTTTTTTGCTGGTCGCAGCAGCAATTGCGGGTGAAACAATTATTAAGGGACTGGATGTTTTTTCAACCCAGGCGGATAAAGCTATCCTGCAGGCGCTGATGAGTTGTGGTGCCGGCATTAGTATAGAACCGGAACAGATCACCGTTTGTCCGATGTCAATGAAAGCCTTTCATTTCAATGCGACTGATTGTCCGGATTTATTCCCTCCGCTTGTAGCACTGGCAGCTTATTGTGAAGGCACAACAGTAATTGAAGGAGTTGGAAGGCTCACGCACAAGGAAAGCAATCGCGCCCTGACACTCCAGGAAGAATTTGGAAAAATGGGACTTTCGATTGAATTACAGGACGACCTCATGCTGATTAAGGGAGGAAACGGCCTGACTGGTGCAAAAGTACATTCCCATCATGATCATCGTATTGCAATGGCCTGTGCTGTAGCGGCTTTAAAAGCGGAAGGCAGCACCACCATCGAAAAAGCGGAAGCTATTAATAAATCCTATCCCGATTTTTATGAACATATCCGTTCACTGGGAGCCAAACTAAACCAAGAAGCATGAATTCATTCGGACGTAATTTTCGGGTATCCATTGTAGGGGAATCTCATGGTCCGGCTGTAGGTGTGATCATTGACGGTGTTCCATCCGGCCTGCCACTTGCACTGGAAGATTTTCATACTGATATCGAACGGCGGAAAGGCGGTACACAAAAAGGTACCACTCCAAGAAAGGAGGATGATCTGCCCTTTTTTCAAACCGGACTTTTTAATGGAAAAGCAACCGGTGCGCCCCTGACCATTTTGTTTGAAAATAAAAATACCCGTTCGGGGGATTATGAAAAGCAGCGTGCTGTGCCAAGGCCTGGTCATGCTGATTTTGTAGCCCATAAAAAATTCGGAGGCTTTGAAGATTTTCGGGGCGGTGGTCATTTCAGTGGTCGATTGACTGTTGGACTGGTAGCGGCAGGAGTGGTGGCAAAAAAAATGCTGAACCCCATCTCTGTAACAGCCACCATCCTTGAGATCGGGGGAGAAGCTGATCTGGAAAAAGGCCTGCAGAAAGCAATTGATGCCAAAGATTCGATAGGTGGAATCGTTGAATGCAGAGTAAGTGGATTATCTATTGGCCTTGGTGAACCCTTTTTTGATTCGGTAGAATCCCTGATCAGTCATGCAGTATTTGCTATACCTGCTGTACGTGGTATAGAATTCGGAACTGGATTTGCAGCTGCCCGGATGTTTGGCGTTCAACACAACGATGCCATTGAGGATTCCACTGGTAAAACCCGAACCAACCATGCTGGAGGAATTGTTGGAGGCATCACCAATGGAAACGAATTAGTATTCAGGATTGCGATCAAGCCAACTTCTTCAACTCCAAAAGAGCAGCAGACCCTGAACTGGGAGACCGGTGAGCAGGAAACTTTTTCTGTGAAAGGAAGGCATGATCTCTGCATTGCGCTTCGCGTGCCGGTTGT
>JALOMU010000228.1 GCA_025455285.1 Flavihumibacter sp. | reverse complement strand
GGTTTAAGCGCTACGCCTGCCCATCCCATAATGCCGGCAGTTATAATCAGGGGAACCACATTGGGTATCAGGGAACATAATAGAATACGGCCATTTTTGAATAGGTATAACATGCAGAGTGCAATCAATAGAAAAGCCCAGAAGATACTTTCCTTTAACCCATTGATGATAAATGTACTGCCCTCCAAAAAAGTAATGCTACTACCGGTCAGGGTTACCTGATACTGACTGGTATCAAAATACTGATTGGTTTTGGTCTGTATTTCATTCAGGATTTCAGGCAATCGCTTACTGCCCACATCTTTCATGTTCACGCTGATACGGGTCATCTGTTTATCCTCATCCATAAAGGAACGCACCAACTGCCCCATCTGATCTCCCTTGTCTTCCGAACCTTTCATATTCAGGTAGCCGGCCAAAAAACTGATATCAAAACTGTTGGGCAAACCATAATTACTGCTGTCGCCATCATAATATGCCTGCCGCGCAAATTTCATTCCTTCCACTACCGATAATGGCCTGGCCATTTCCGGTAAACTGGTGATAAATCCTGACAAGGAATCAATGCGCTCAAACAATTGCAAGGGCTGCCGGCGCAGGCCATTTTTGATTTTGGTATCCACAACAATCTCCAACGGCATCACGCCTCCAAAATTCTGTTCAAAGAATTTCAGATTGGTATAAATTCTGTCTGTTTTAGGAAGGTCATCAACGATGAAGCCCTCAGATTTGAGTCGGAGAATTCCCAACACTGCAAACACTGTAACAGCCAGGGTTGCGCCATAAATCAGCTTTCGGTGATTGAGCGACCAGCGCTCCAGCCGGTCCAGAACAAGCTGGAGCCACTTGTTTTCAAGGTAACGGGTATGCCTGTTTTTGGGGACCGGCAGATAACTCAGGACCACAGGAATGAAAATGAAAGAAATTAAAAAGATCACCATGATGCTGATACCAGCCACTACTCCAAATTCTTTCAGCACTGCACTTCTCGTTAGTGCAAAAACTGCAAAGCCAATTGCCGCAGCGATATTACAGAACAGCGTAACAATCCCCATTTTACCTACCATGGTCCGGATCGCTTCTTTTTGAACACCTGTCTCATTCCAGGATACATGGTATTTGTTGAGGAAGTATATACAATTCGGTATGCCAATCACCACAATCAGCGGTGGAATCAGCGCGGTTAGTAAGGTAATTTTATATCCGATCAATACCTGTATGCCGACACTCCAGATCACACCCATAATTACCACCGCTAGTGAGATTAAGGTGGCACTGATACTGCGGAAGAACAGCAAGAGGATAACCGCCGATAAGGCCAGTGATCCGATCAACAACCATTTCATTTCACGCGCAATCCGGTCGGCGATCTGCGTACGTATCAGGGGCAATCCACTATAATGAATCTCCAACTGATGCGCCTTACCAAATTCATCTACCCTGCTGACAATATCCTGGATGATTTTTGTCCGGGCTGGAGAAGCCATCAAATCACGATTCATGCCCAATGCCATCAGCCAGCTATTGGTTTCGGCGTTGTAAAGCAGTCCGCGATAAAAAGGCAGACTCCGGAACAAGGCCTGTGCGCTGTCCAGTTCTGCCTGGCTGACTGTGGTATCGGGAAATATGCGTTGCGATTGAAGGCGCTCTGAAACCGGGTCCTTTACCAGGTTCACGGCACCCGGAATACCCAGGATATTTTCTACCCCCCTGATTTTTTTCAGGTCTTTCTGCAGGAGGCGATAGGACTCAAATATCGATTGGCTGAAGAGTTGATCGGTTTGAATGCCAACCACTACCAGGTTTCCATCTTCCCCAAACTGTTTTTTAAATGCGATATATGCCTGGTATTTTGGATTATCGGTGGGAATTGCCTTGGCGAATTCATAACTCATTTCCACCTTGCTGGCATGATATCCCATAAAGCCGGTAGCCAGCAGCAGGAGCAGAATCAATACCAATCTGTTTTTCAATACAAAAGAACCCAGTTGATGCCACATGAACAGGAGGTTTTGCAATTATAGCACGCAAAGAAAGCCATTTTACAGCTATTAATCGGTTAAAAGCCGGACCGAAGCGGTTAACTTTGACATCTTATGCGTTCCCGCTGCCTCGTATTCGTATTGATTTTCCTGCTTTCAACTGCCTGTTTTGCTCAACCCATTGGTACCTGGCAGGACCATTTATCCTACCAATCCGCGATCGCGGTGGGTGCAGGTAATGGCAAGCTGGTTGTCGCAAGTCCCTGGGCGCTCTTTACATATGATCCCCAAAACGAAAACTTCTCCCGCTTTTCCAAAATCAATGGATTATCGGAATCGGGGATTGAAACCATTTACATTGATGGATCGCTGACAATCATAGCTTACTCAAATGGTCAGATCGACTTGCTGGAAGATGGTAAAACAAGAACTGTAAATACCCTTCGGCTCAGCAATATTCCGGCAGATAAAAAACTGAATGCGATCTGGAAGGAAAATGATCGCTGCCTGCTGGCAACCGGCTTTGGAATAGCCGTATTGAATATCGAAAAAGCAGAAATAGGGGATGTCTATCTGATCGCTAACGGTGGAGTCTATTCGAAAATAAATAATATCGCAGCAGATGCTGCCTATTATTATGCAGCTGGCGAAGCAGGACTCTACCGGGCTTCCCGTTCGGCATCAAATCTCGCAGATTTTCGCAGCTGGATCCTCATGAGCGGATTGCCAGCTGGTGCAGTTCAGAAGGTGTTTGTATGGCGAAATGAGCTATACGTACAAATCGGAAATCAACTCTTTAAGGAAGAGGCAGGTGGTTTCAATTCCATCTATCAGGACAACTGGTTATGGCAGGGAGTTGATACCAGTTCGTTGGGAATATTGCTGGCACAGCATACTAACGGTGCCGCACGTGTGCAACTAATAAATAATGCAGGACAAGTTCAAGCTTCACTGCTTCATCCACTCATTCAGTGGCCTGAGCAAACAGTTTATTATCAGGAACAGTATTGGGTGGCCGACTCCATAAACGGACTGATAAATATCGACGGCAATTTTGTCGAGCGGCTGGCTCCTAATTCACCGCAAGGTATTGGAACAGGCGGACTGGCGGCTGGAGCTTCAGGCTGGTGGATGGCAACCGGAAATCACTTAAGCCGGTTTCAGGATGGAAACTGGCAACTATCAAGCACATTTGGAGCTATTGGTCCATTACTGGAAACCGGTGATGGAGGACTTTGGGTGGGATCAGCAAATGCAGGACTGGGTCTATTAAGGGAAGACAACCTGCAGGTTTTTCGGGAAGAATTGCTGGGTGAATCTGTCCAGGAGCCAGGAGCCTATAAAGTAGGCGGACTTGCATTGGATGCAGGTGGACAACTCTGGATCAGCAATGATGAAGCAGCAAGGGGGCTGGTGGTAAGAAGGCCGGATGGAACCCGCCAGTCATTTGAGATTCCCTTTTTTTATCCTTCCCTTCGGGTAAGGGAAATCGTTATAGATGAACTTGATCAGAAATGGATCGCATCTCCGGGAAATGGTCTCTTTTGTCTGAATGCCACGAATGAGCAATGGCGGTTCTACCAGGCAGGGGCCGGAAATGGAAATCTGCCTTCTAACGAAGTGCTTAGTCTTGCCCGGGATCAGTTTGGTTTTATCTGGATTGGTACCGCAGATGGTATTGGAATCATACAATGTGCCAGCCAGGTTTTTTCAGGGGATGGTTGTGAAGCCATCTTGCCGGTTGTGCAATCTGATAATTTTGCCGGTTTCCTTTTTAAGGGAGAAGCTGTTCAAACTATTGCGGTGGATGGAGCAAATAGAAAATGGATCGGTACAAAAAATGGCGCCTGGCTGATCAGTGCAAGTGGTGAACAAACTCTATTAAGATTTACGGCGGCGAATAGTCCCTTGCCGGATAATGATATTCGCAAGATTGCAATTGATCCTAAAACCGGAACAGTTTTGATTTCAACAGCAAAAGGATTGATGAGCTATCAGTCAACTGCAACTGAAGGAGGCAGAACCAATACTAACGTACTGGTATACCCGAATCCAGTTCCTCCCGGATATACAGGAACAATCGCCATTCGGGGACTGGTGAACAATGCAGTAGTGAAGATTACTGAATTGAATGGGAGGTTGATTTACCAGGGACGCGCACTAGGCGGACAGTTTATCTGGAATGGGTTAGACCTTAATGGGAAGAAAGTAGCAACAGGAGTTTATCCGGTTTGGATCAGTAATGATGGAAGAACCGAGCAGGCAGTTACTAAAATTGTTTTTATTCAACAATAGTCATGAATTTTCATACCAAAGGAGTTGTGTTGCGAACTGTAAAGTATGGTGAAACAAGCGTCATTGTTTCCAT
>JALOMU010000227.1 GCA_025455285.1 Flavihumibacter sp. | reverse complement strand
GAATTTTCATACCAAAGGAGTTGTGTTGCGAACTGTAAAGTATGGTGAAACAAGCGTCATTGTTTCCATCTTTACCGAATTGTTTGGTATGCAATCGTATATTGTAAATGGCGTACGTTCCTCTTCAAAGAAGGCGGGCACCAAATCCAATTTATTTCAGCCTACGGCTTTACTCGACCTGGTGGTGTATCACAATGAACAGAAAAATCTGCAACGCATTAAAGAGCACCGGTGGGCGGTATTGTATCAACATCTTTTTTTTGATGTTTTCAAGGGAGCGGTGGCAACCTATATGGTAGAATTATTGCAGAAATGCCTTAAGCAACCGGAGCCCAATCCGGAGCTCTTTTATTTCATGGAGGATGCATTGTTGCACCTGGATAAAGCGAGTCCGAAAATGGTTGCTAACTATCCCCTGTTTTTCTCTTTGCACCTCGCTAATTTTTTCGGATTCCGGCTGGTAGATGAATACGATGAAACACATACTATACTGGATCTTCAGGAGGGTATGTTTTTGAATCAGCATCCGGCACATACATTTTACCTGGAAGGGTTTAATAGTGAAGTAATAGCTACCTTATTACGTGTTATGCAACCGGAAGAATTAAACCAGGTTCATTTACCCGTGAGTACCCGCAGATACCTGTTACAGCAACTGGAATTGTACTATGCGCTCCATGTAAGTGATTTCGGACAGCTGAGGTCCATGGTGGTATTGCAGGAAGTGTTGGGTTAAAGCAGCCGCGTAACCTTCCATTCTTTCAAAGCAATCACTCCCGGTGTTTTGCCTTTTTCAAAACTTCCAAGATGACTGTCCATATTTAATGACTTTGCTCCATTTAAAGTAGCCCATTGAAGCAGGTGTTCCAATGGAATTTCCGGAAAGCAACCTGCCAGCAGTTTTAATTCTTCGGTTATGGATAACTGGTGGTTAGAAGCCAGGCTGTCGGTGCCGAATACAATTTTATCAACCTGCGATTTTAATAAGAATCCGGGCGGCATGCTTTGATTTATGTATTGGTTGGCACCCGGACAAACGCAAAAAAAAGTTTCGTTGATTGGTTGCTGTTGCAGGAAGGCAAGATCATCCGGACTGGTTACTACATTGTGTACCAGTATCAGTTTCGCTGCCTTGTTCAGATGGGGGAGTACTGCCTGCAGGCTGGTGGTTCCGGATGGTTGAAAGAAATCAATGTTTACTCCAATTGTTGTGAAGAGATCCCGCAAGGGAGATTGTCCGTTGATAAAAAAATCATTCTCAGCTTCTGATTCCTGGTTGTGCATGGTAAGCAGGGTGCCGGGATCAAAGTCGTTGATCAGTTGAAACAGTTCAGTTGAAACAGAATAGGGCGCATGAGGTGTTATGCTGGCGGGACCAATCTCCCGGAATTTTTCCCAAACAGTTTGGGCCTGTTCAAACCGGTTTTGGGCAGTGGCACCAATGAAACCACTTACTTCTACAAAGCTGTGGTATTTCAACCTGCTCGATTTTTTTGTCTCCATGCTATGCAGGGTATTACAGATATCTCCAACCGCTACGATACCTTCCTGGTGCATTTGCTGGTCTGCCTGATAGCTGGCTTCCTGGATGGCTTCGATGCTAGATTGGCGGTGGGTCATCACGCTTAACAGAAAGGGAATCATGCCAGTATGAGGTGGAATTTTTCCTGCCATATGGCTGAGTTCCAGGTGACAGTGTGCATTTACAAATCCCGGGGAAATGATCCCTTCTACGGGTTGAATATCATCACCAGCATCAGCTAGTGGAACGATTGCTTCAACCTGCCCATCGGATTGGGTGATGAGTACGGAATCCTGCGGAGCCCAGGATTTTCCGGTAAAAAGTTTTGCTCCCCGAAACTTTCGATATGCCATGCCTGCTTTTCTGTTAATTTTGCCAACCTTTTCCTGGTATAAAAGTAAGCAACTATGTTAGACAAGCTGGAAGCGATTGAGGCAAGATTTAAAGACCTGGGCGTGGCGTTGACCAACCCTGAAATTGTTGGCGATAATAAGAAGTTCAGTGCCCTGAGCAAGGAATACCGCAGCCTGGAAAAGATTGTTGAGCAATACAACCAGTATAAGTCGGTTTTGTCTGACCTTGAAACCTACCGGGAAGCGCTGGCAGGAGATGATGAGGAATTGCGTGAACTCGCAAAGGAAGAACTACCGGTACTGGAGGAAAAAGAAGAAAAACTGCGTGCAGCCATCCGCCAAATGCTGATACCAAAGGATCCGCAGGATGAAAAAAACGCTATCCTGGAAATACGTGCCGGAACAGGAGGCGACGAAGCTTCTTTGTTTGCAGGAGATCTACTGAATATGTACCTGCGCTATTGCAATAGTAAAGGCTGGAAAACAGCTATTCTGAGCGAAAATGAGGGAACTGTTGGTGGCTATAAAGAAGTGAACGTAGAAGTGATTGGAGATGATGTATATGGCACAATGAAATTTGAATCAGGTGTACACCGGGTGCAGCGTGTACCGGCAACTGAAGCAAGTGGAAGAGTGCATACCAGTGCCGCAACTGTGGCAGTAATGCCGGAAGCAGAGGAAGTGGATGTGGAAATCCGGGATGCGGATGTCAAAATGGAAACTGCCCGAAGTGGTGGAGCCGGTGGTCAGAATGTGAACAAGGTGGAAACCAAAGTAATGCTCACGCATATTCCAACCGGAACAGTAGTGATTTGTCAGACAGAAAGAACCCAGCTGGCCAACCGGGAAAAAGCAATGCAAATGCTCAGAACCAAACTCTATGAAGAGCAGGTGCGCAAGCAGGAGGAAGAAATTTCCCGACACCGAAAAAGTCTGGTAAGCAGTGGGGATCGCAGTGCAAAAATCAGAACTTATAACTTTCCTCAAGGTAGAGTAACAGACCACAGAATCAACTACACAGCATACAACCTCGACGCTGTTTTGAATGGCGATATTCAGGAATTTATTGATCGTCTACAGTTTGCGGAGAACGCAGAAAAAATGACGCAGCAACAGGGAAATTAATTTTGTTTTTACCGAATTAATGTGGTAAATTCAGTAGGTGATCGGGTGAATTGAAATTGCTGTTGTTTTTACTTCTTTTTCTATCAATTTTTACTAATAATACCCTGAATAGGGTATATCAAACGTTTGCGTAATCCCTACGAAATCAGTCGTGATGCGGGCTCCGTGTTAATTATTTTAAAAATCAAATAGGGTCTGATCAAATAGCGGAGATACTGTCGTTACTTTGTGTTATCAACGAAAGAGAGAAAGAGAAAAGTAGTGATTGGTAAATTTCAAAGTTCTTTAACGATTCAAAGCACACTATTTGATCAGTTTCATCGTTTAGTATAATAGAAATTAGATTCAACGTTTTTGACTCTCACTTAAGCAGTCAATTTTCTCATAAGCAGTTAGTTTTGGTTACGGCCCCTGTTTCCACAGGGGCCTTTCTTTTTGGTGAAAGGTGAAAAGTGAAAGGTGAAAGAAGGTGAAACGTGAAACGTGAGACGTCAGACGTGAAAACTATGTGAAAGGGGGGCGTTTTATTTTTTTGGTGAACCAAAGTCCGGCGATGAGTCCGGCAATTGCGCCGATACCATCTGCCAGGGCATCCAACCAATCAAAATCACGGTGAATCAAAGGCGAGGCCTGCATGAACTCCACAATAATTCCATCTCCTATTGCCAGTAATACAATTATAAAATTCCAGGTTCTTTTCTGGTGAGGGTTGAGATCGTCTTTCAGGTTAAAGAAAACAACCCAACTTCCAACCATCATAAAATAGAGGCCGAAATGAACAATCTTATCGGCATGAGGAATAAGCTCGATTTTTTCTTTGCCGAAACTGCCTCCTGGTAGCAGCAGGAGGAAATGAACAAAAACCAGCAATACTAAAGGGAATGTTCGTCTTTCAAAAAACGAGTGCAACATGAAAATGTAATTATACTTTTCCTAACACATACATAGCTGTCAGCGTAGGACTCTGACTGCCGCCTGCATTTTCCAGGGTGATAGCAAAAGCTTCTGCACTTGGAATATTTTTCATTTTCACCAAACCATCTCCGGGTTCTACATCAATTACACCGGCATCTACAGGTTTACCATTAACGATTGCCCACAATTGATATTGTTTTCCTGGTTCAGGTTTCGGTAACTGGTTTACCAACAGGTAAACTTCCGCAGCATTTTTATCCCAATACACCGTGGTTAAACTATTCGTGTTATTTACAGCTGTCATTTTAATTGGCTGTACATTGGGATTTTTGATCCTGCTTAAATCCGTTTCCAGGTCATGCTTAAATCCGTTTCCAGGTCATCCAAACGGGTTTGGATGTTATTGTTGTTCTCCGCGAGTTTTTGCTGTTGGGCAAGCAGATCCTGGTACAGAGAATCGGATTGCTGATACCGGTTGTACAGGTAAATATTCAGGGCTGCACTTCCGGCCAGCAGCACAACCGAAGCAGCTACGAGGTATTTTTTCCAACCCGTGGAACTGGACGCCTGAGGAGCTGGCATTCCAACTACAGGAGCCTGCTGTGAGGGTGAAACCAATTCAGGTTGGGTGATTTTTTCAAAAATGGAATCGCGCAGGGCAGGAGGAGGTGCAACCGCACCGGCCATGGCACTGGCTTCCAGGCTGGCTTCAAAGGCATC
>JALOMU010000226.1 GCA_025455285.1 Flavihumibacter sp. | reverse complement strand
AAATGAGATTTTTTGTTTCATATGCTGTTTGTATCGGTCTTCTTTTTACAGCCTGCTCCAAGTCTGAAGAAGAAAAACCAGATCCTGTTGTGCCCAAACAGTTAAAGGTAAACCGGCTGCTGCTGGATGGCGAGGAATGGAATTCGGTCCGATATAACTTGAGCCGTAATCCGGTTATCCGGATTGTTTTTTCAGAACCTGTGCTGCCTTCCAGTATAACCAATGCAGTTAATTTCACCAATAAAGCAGGCCAGGTAATTGCAGTTAATGCAGTACTTGAACAAAGAGATTCAGTACTAAAAATCCAGCCAACCGGCAACCTGGACTTCCTGACTTTCCACCGGCTTCAACTGGCAACAACCTTGAAGTCTGCATCCGGGGGGAATTTTATTTCAACCATAGATCAACAGTTCCTAACGCAGCTTGATTCCTCTTCCAAATTTCCTACGCTCACTGATGACGCACTGCTAACCAAGGTGCAGGAACAAACCTTCCGGTATTTCTGGGACTTTGGTCACCCCGTTAGTGGAATGGCCCGGGAAAGAAACAGTTCCGGCGACCTGGTAACCAGCGGTGGCACAGGCTTTGGTATTATGGCCTTGCTGGTTGGTATTGAACGCGGATTTATTACACGCCAACAAGGGCTGGAAAGAATTCAAACCATTGCTGAATTTTTACGCACCAAGGCAACCCGCTATCATGGAGCTTTCGCCCATTGGATGAATGGTGCATCCGGCGCTACCATCCCCTTTAGCCAGAAAGATAATGGAGCTGACCTGGTTGAAACCTCTTTTCTGATCATGGGCCTGCTCACCGCACGTGAATACTTTGATGATAACGCCCCGGCAGCAATTGAGTTACGGTCCCGCATAACCGAAATCTATGAAGCAGTTGAGTGGGACTGGTTCCTGCGCAACAATGGAAATGTTCTTTTCTGGCACTGGAGCCCTGATTTTGGCTGGGATATGAACCTGCCAATCAGAGGCTGGAATGAATGTCTGGTTACCTATGTGCTGGCTGCGGGTTCTCCCACGCATCCGGTTTCAAAAGAGGTATATGATAAAGGCTGGGCAAGAGATGGAGCCATGAAAAATGGGGCAACTTATTATGGTATTAATCTGCCACTGGGTGAACCTTATGGTGGTCCGCTGTTTTTATCCCATTATTCCTTTTTGGGAATTAATCCGATTGGCCTCAAAGATGCCTACGCTGATTATGAGGTGCAAAATCGTAACCATGCAAGAATTAATTACCAGCACAGTGTACAAAACCCGAACCGGTTTTTTGGATACAGCGGCAGCGTATGGGGACTAACGGCCAGCGATATCCCAAATGGCTATACGGCCAGTTCTCCACAGAACGACCGGGGTATAATTGCCCCAACGGCAGCACTGGCATCCTTTCCTTATACACCGGATGAATCAATGGCTGCCCTGAAGTTTTACTATTATGTCCTTGGCGATAAAACTTTTAAAGAGTACGGTTTTATTGATGCCTTCTCCCTTCACAATGCTTGGTTCGCGGATAGTTTCCTGGCCATTGACCAGGCCCCGATAATTGTGATGATTGAAAACTATCGGACCGGTTTGTGCTGGGACCTGTTTTCAGCCGTACCTGAAGTAAAAGCCGCACTGCGTAAACTGGGATTTACTGCACCTTATCTATAACCTACAACCAACAACGATGAAAATCCGCCATCTTGTTTTTCTTTGCTGCCTGCTTGGTGCCTTCAACGGTGTTGCCTATGCGCAAAAGAAAAAGCAACCGAAACCGCTAGCTTTTTCCGCAGCAGATCGTCCCCGCAATCTTTCCGATTCCGCTTTACTTGATCTGGTTCAGCAACAAACCTTTCGCTATTTCTGGGATTTTGCGCATCCGTTTTCGGGCCTCTCACGGGAACGCAGCAACGAATCCTTTAATTATGGGGGTGAAGTAGTTACAACCGGGGGTACGGGCTTCGGGATTATGGCAGTGATTGTGGCAGCTGAAAGAAAATGGATCGGGCGTGATACTGCCGCCAAATTCCTCCTTAAGATGGTTCGCTTTCTTTCTAAAGCAGATTCCTATCACGGTGTATTTCCTCACTGGCTTAATGGAGAAACAGGGAAAACAATTCCTTTTAGTCGCAAAGACGATGGTGCCGACCTGGTAGAGTCTTCTTTTCTGTTTCAGGGACTATTAACTGCCCGGCAATATTTCAATGCAAATGATCCGGTGGAACAGGAATTGCGGAATCGTATCAACTGGCTATGGAATGATATCGAATGGAACTGGTTTACCAATAACCAGGAAGCCCTTTACTGGCACTGGAGCCCCAATAACGGGTGGGCTATGAATTTTCCAGTGCGCGGTTTCAATGAATGCCTCATTATGTATGTGCTGGCCGCTTCAGCAGATCGCTATCCGGTTTCCCCGGCTGTTTATCACAATGGTTGGGCGCAAAGCAATTTCTTTAAAAATGGTAAGGAGTTTTATGGTATAGAACTACCCCTGGGATTTGACTTCGGTGGACCACTTTTCTTTTCTCATTATTCCTTCCTGGGATTAGATCCCCGAGGCTTAAAAGATCGTTATGCGGATTACTGGATGCAGAATCGCAACCATACCCTGATCAACAGAGAACATTGTGTGCGGAATCCGAATCAATTCAAGGGGTATGGTCCACAATCCTGGGGCCTCACCGCCAGTGATACCTACAATGGTTATGATGCGCATTCGCCTACCAATGACAAAGGTACGATCACTCCCACCGCGGCACTTTCTGCCTTTCCCTATACACCAGAATATTCTATGCAGGCGCTTCGGCATTTTTATGAACAACTGGGAGATAAGATATGGTCGGAATATGGTTTTGTGGATGCCTTCAATGAAACACAAAACTGGTATGCTTCCAGTCATCTCGCCATTGACCAGGGACCGATTATAGTCATGATCGAAAATCATCGGAGTGGTTTAATTTGGAACCTGTTTATGTCCTGCCCGGAAATACAAAGAGGCCTGAAAAAACTGGGCTTTGAAAGCCCACATGTAAAATAATCTCTTCAATAATTGCCTAAAACTTGACATATGAAAAATCAATCCCGTAAAGAATTTCTCCAACAGTCTGCTATGGCAGGTGCTGCACTGCTGCTTTCTTCTTTGGAGGCAGTAGCATTCACTGAAAACAAAAAAATCAAAATTGGAATTGTTGGTTGTGGCAGTGTATCCGGACAATACCTTCCCCATCTTTCCAAATCGGCGCATGTAGAGTTGGTGAGTGTATGTGATATTGTGCTGGAGAGAGCAAAGAGCCGGGCGAAAGAATTTAATGTTCCGCATATGTATGAACATATCTACCAGCAGCTGGGTGGAGCACCCTTTGATCTGCTCGTGAATCTGACAGATATGCAGGAGCATGGACGGCTCAATAAAATGGCCCTGGCTTCCGGCAAACATGTATGGAGTGAAAAACCAATGGCAAACACCTATAAGGAAGGCAAGGCGCTGCTGGATATGGCCCGTGAAAAAAAACTGCGTATCTGGGGAGCACCTGCAGTGGTGAACAGTCCGCAATTTGCCTTTATGAGCAAAGCCATCCAGGAAGGTAAGCTGGGCAAGGTTTCCGCAGCACATGCTCATTATGGTCATGAAGGTCCGCACTGGTCTGCTTTCTTTTATGAGAAGGGCGGTGGTAGCCTGCCTGATCTGGGTGTTTATAATCTTGCTACCTTAACCGGATTATTGGGCCCCGCGAAATCTGTGATCGCAATGACATCCATTGTTACGCCTGAACGTACTGTTGACAACAAGGGCAAAATAAAAGTGGAGGCCGAAGACAATGCGATGATCATCATGGAACATGCAGGCGGTGTGCTGTCTCATGTGCAGAGCGGATTTAATTATTTTGATCCCTATGGCCATGGTGGCAAGGGGCAGGACCGGCATACAATTTCTATCTGGGGTACAAAGGGCAATATGGGATTGGTAGGATATGACTGGGCTCCTTTTGGTGTAGATCTTGCAACCATGGATTCTCCAACTCCTGTGCGCCACATTCCGGATCCTGGAACCTATGTCTGGCAGGAAGGAGCTACCGTGATTTCAAAATCCCTGCTCGACAAAAACGAACCGCTGATTTCTCCCGAGCATGCCTTGCACGTGCTGGATATTATTGAGTCCGCCCGCGCCTCTTCGCAAACCGGCCAGAAAATCAGCCTTCAATCCAGCTTCCGCTGGCCTATTGTCTAACCTCATCCGCCTTGGCGTATACCCGCCATGGCGGGTAAAATGAGCAAATGAGTGATCAACATACATACGATGCAATTGTAATTGGCAGTGGCATCAGTGGAGGCTGGGCTGCCAAAGAACTCTGCGAGCAGGG
>JALOMU010000225.1 GCA_025455285.1 Flavihumibacter sp. | reverse complement strand
CACAATACGGAGATACTTGCAGAGTTTTACAAGCAACCTTCCCTGCTTGATTTTTTCTACCAGGTGGCTACCCGTGGTATAGATTTGAAAGAATTATCAGAATTTAATGTGCTTGGTGATAAACTGGAAGCACCCAAACCAGTAAAGCCGGTAGAAGAAAAAAATGAACATCCCACCATCAGTGATTTCTCCAAAAAAGACACCGAACTCATCATCTTCGGGGAAAGCAGTGATAAGATAATGTACAACCTGGCAAATTGTTGCAAGCCGATTCCGGGCGATGATGTCTTTGGTTTTGTAACCACCGGGAAAGGTCTTACTATTCATCGTACCAATTGTCCAAATGCTTCCAAACTACTTGCGAATTATGGTCATAGGGTTGTGAAAACCAAATGGGCAAAAAATAAAGAGATTTCTTTCCTGACCGGACTCAATATTATTGGCCTTGATGATGTGGGGGTTGTGAACAAAATAACGAACCTGATTTCGGGTGAAATGAAAATCAATATCAGTGCGCTGTCCATTGAAGCGAAGGAAGGTATCTTCAGAGGTGCTATCAAAGTATTTGTTCATGATAAGGAAGAACTAGATGAGTTGGTCGCCCGTCTCAAAGGACTTAGTGGTATTCACAGTGTGGATCGTTTCGATGCAGAATTAAGCTGATTTTTTAGTTCACGATAAGATGGTCTCAAATTGTTTGGGGTCTTGATAAGCACAATCTTTTCAAGGCCCTTTTTTCGTGATGAGTGGTAAGATTTCATTGCAACGCTTCCGGTTTTCATGCAGTCAGTGTCCCCGTTATCGTCTTAACAATTTATTAATTGTTGAGGCATTGTAAACACCAAATCAAAATGAATTCATGAGAAGATTTTTCGGGACCTGGCTGCCTGTCCTGCTGGGACTGGTATTGCCACTGCTGGCGGCTGCACAGCAGACTGTGAAAGGCAGGATTACAGATCCTGCAGGAAACCCATTGCAGGGCGCTACCGTCCAGGTGAGAGGCGCACAACCATCCACCCAATCAGATGAAAACGGAAATTTTACCATTTCGGTGCCGGCAGGCTCCAACCGGTTGGAAGTTTCCTTTGTTGGATTTCAAACCCAGGTAGTTTCCATCCGTTCAGGAGAACTGCTTATTCAATTGAAAGAGGATGACTCCAATCTGAATGAAGTAGTGGTAACTGGATTGGCATCCACCATCAAGAAATCAAATGCTGCCAACTCGGTGGCCAGAATCAGTGCCAAAGAGCTTACTGGTTCCACTCGTCCGCCTACCCTGGACGGTGCAATCAGTGGAAAGATTCCCGGCGCACAGATCACAGCTAACTCTGGTGCACCCGGAGGGGGCGTGAGTATACGCTTAAGAGGTGTATCTACCGTTGCTGGTTCTTCCCAACCATTATTCGTAATAGATGGTGTTATTGTTAACAACGATCAGTTTGCAACGGGAACGGGTACCCGCGCATTTACCGGTGCCACCGGCCTGGATGCCGGTACGCAGGACCAGGCTCCCAACCGGATTGCAGATATCAATCCGGCCGATATCGAAAGTGTGGAAGTGCTGAAAGGACCTTCCGCTTCTGCTATTTATGGTTCAAGAGCGGGTGCAGGCGTGATCGTAATCACCACCAAAAGAGGTAAAACCGGTAAAGCACGTATTACCATTAACCAGGATGCAGGTTTTACCAAAGCCAGTAAATTCCTGGGCTCCTCAAACTGGTCGAGAGAAAAGATCCAGACCTATGGCGGCGCTTACAATATTTCCGAAGAGGATGCACTTGATCTCTTTGATGCCGCAAATGGTCGTACCTGGGATTATGAAAAAATGATCTGGGGTCATACCGGCAAGATCAACAATACCAGCCTGAATGTGTCGGGTGGAAACGATCGGACCCGTTACTATATCGCAGGGTCTTATCAGCGGGAAACCGGTATTCAGAAAAAAACCGGCTATACCCGGAAATCCTTCCGAATGAACCTGGATCACAAGCTGACTGACCGGATCGATTTTAAAGTGAGCAGTAATTTTATCAATTCCTATGCAAGCAGAGGTTTTACAGGAAATGACAATAACGGTGTTTCATTAACCTACCACCTGCCGTATATTCCTAATTTCCTGGATATTGCTCGTCGGCCAGATGGATCTTATCCTTTGATTCCAGGCCGCGCTCAGAACCCGATGGAAATTGTGGATCGTGCGGAGAATATTGAAAAAACGAATCGTTTTCTCAATTCCGGGGAAATGAACATCAAGCTGCTTTCCAGGGGTAAGTCAACCCTCAAGTTAGGCCTGCGTGGTGGCGTTGATTTCCTTGTATCCGAGCCAACCGTTTATTTGCCGGAAGATCTGCAACTGATGGGGGAAGCAGCACTGAAAGGCGCTATTCGTTTGACTACGAATAAATCCCGCTATACTTATATGCAGGCGGGCCTCAATTTCAATACTACCGTAGGCAATAACCTTGAACTCACTACTGGTCTCGTATTTCTTCGCGATGATCAGCGGACGGATCAATCCTACATACAGGGTGAAGGCTTGTTGCCGGCTCAACGTAACCCCAGTATTGCACAACGGGTAACTTCCGGCAATATCATCAACCGCAGTAGTGTGGTAGCTTTTGATGCCAGCCAGGAATTGAACTGGGACGATAAGATCATTGGGCGGGTAGGAGTAAGAGCAGATAAATCAACTTTGTCCGGTCTCAATTTTGACAAATACTATTATTATCCAAGGGCTGCTGTTGCAATCAACGTAGCGAATTTCGGTTTCTGGAATTCTAACGTGATTACGCAGGTGAAACCACGTTTCGCTTATGGTGAAGCTTCCGGATTCCCTTCTTTTGATGCTGTGTATTCCAATCTGCTGGGGGTCAATTATGGTGGAGAGCTCGGCTCCATACCGCCTACCTTACTTGGACTGAGTGCACTGGACCCTGAACGTGCACAGGAAATCGAATTCGGTCTGGACCTGGGATTCCTGCAGAACCGTATTACCCTGGAAGCTACCTGGTACAGTAAGAAAGTGAAAGACTTTTTATATCCCTATACACTGGCACCTGGTACTGGCGTAACCTCCATCAAACTGTTCCCTGTAGGAGACCTTGTAAACAAGGGTATAGAGATCGGCCTGAACGCACAGATCATCAAACGAGCCAACTTCGACTGGAGCAGTTCCATTCAGTTCTGGAATAACCGGACAGAAGTTACCCGTCTCGCAATTCCGCCTTCCTATGTAGCCAGTTCCGGTTTCGGTACCTATGGCAGAAAACGAATCGCACTCGGAACGTCACCCACAGCGTGGTGGGGGGTGGATACTGCCGGAAATACCGTTCGTTACAAAGATTACCAGCCTGATTTCCAGCTAAGCTGGAATAATAATATCCGTTTTGCGAAAAACTTTGATTTCAATATGCTTTGGCATACCAGCCAGGGTGGCTACAATGCTTCCCTCACCCGCTTGCTCAAAGATGAGGGAGGTACTACCAAAGACTGGAGCACAATAGGTAAATCCGGAGATCCGGTAGGAATCGAACGCCAGGGCTCAGAGATCACCAATTTCGTATTTGACGCGAGTTATATCCGCCTTCGGGAATTAGGTCTGTATTATACTGTTCCCACGAAGTTCCTGGAGTCTGGTTTAGGAAAACTGGTACAAAGTGTACGATTGGGATTCTCTGCCCAGAACCTGGTAACCATTACCGACTATTACGGATACGACCCGGAAGTTTCCAACTTCAATACGGGTAATGCCGGTGGTGCGCTTACTGGCGGTGTTGACCTGGCACCGTTCCCACTTGCCAAGCGCTATTTCTTTCACCTCAATATCGGATTATAAAATTGATAGTAATGATGAAACGAATCTATAAAAGCCAGTTGCTTGTATTGGCCCTGGCAGCGGTACAATTGAGTTCCTGTACCAAAACGGATTATGTTCCCAATCCCAATGCACCTACCCAGGAATCGGTATTGAGAAATGCCACCCGCCAGCAGATCAGCCAGTTGGGAGTAGGTGTTCAGTCGGTTATGCGCGATGGTGTATTCTCCTTCCGGACCTGGTCGGGTTCCATCGGTCGTGAAGTAGTATATTTTGCTCAGACGGAAAGCCGCTATTACCGAGAGCTGCAGGGAGAAATTCCACTGGATGCAGCCGGTATCATGTATGGCTGGTATTCCAGTTTCAACCAGACCCGCCGCCGGGCTGAGATCATGCTTCAGTCTGCTGCCAACACTGCTGCTTTATCAGATGCTGAAAAAGCAGCCGCGAAAGGTTTCGGTAAAACCGTTCAGGCCTATGTTATGCTGAACTGTCTGAACATGATGGGGTCCAATGGAATCCGGACCAGCTTTTCAGACCTCAGTGCG
>JALOMU010000224.1 GCA_025455285.1 Flavihumibacter sp. | reverse complement strand
ATTAACTCTCTGAGGGGTGTATCAATTTCATATTGCAGGAGGGCTGTGCTGGCGGCTGTGGATCCCATGCCTACATGCCGTTTATCGCAAACAATAACAGAGAAGCCGGCTTTCGCCAGGTGCCAGGCACAGAGTGCACCTGTAATGCCGGCACCCATAACTACGATCTCTGTTTTTTCATGTTGGGCTATAGAGGGGTAATTGCTGATCAGTCCGTTTTTTAGTAGCCAGTAAGGGTTGGCGGAGCGAAGGTCCATACAGGTTGTTTATTGTAGTTGATCTATTTCTTTTACTTCTTTTTTGATAATGAAAACCGCAGTGTCATTGGGTAGGATACCAGAACCATATTCCATGGCATACACTTTCGTAAAAGCAGCACCGAAATAAAGGATGGCGGATGAATAGTATACCCAGGCAAGGATGATCATAATGGATGCAGCCGTGCCATAGGTGAGCCCGTAATCAGAGCGACCGATATAGAAACCAATCAGAAACTTACCGATGAGAAATAACAGGGCAGTGAAAGAAGCGCCTTTGATAGCATCTTTCCAGGCGATATGGCCATCTGGAAGAACCCTGAAAATGATGGCGAATAATCCTGTTATGACTATAAAGATGGTTAAAATATTCAGTATATAAAAAACGACTACTGCTATGCCGGGAAAGAGTATTGTAAGACGCTCATTGAGTAAGTCAAGTGTTGCGTTGATTATCAGTGCTACTAACAGAATAAAACTTATCCCTACAACAAGAGAAAATGAAAGTAACCGGTTTTTGATAAGTTTAAGCCAGCCTTTTTCAGGTTTGGCGCGGATAGACCAGATATAATTAATACTGCTTTGAATTTCTGTAAACACACCCGTTGCACCGATTACCAATACTACAAATCCAACAATTGCACCTGTTACGGACTTATCTGCTTTCTGAATATTTGCCAGTATGCTTTGCAATTGATAGGCAGCTGAATTACCAACCAGTCCATTGATTTGGCTAAATAGCTTTCCCTGCAAAGCGTCCTCACCATAAAAGATTCCGGCAATGGAGATGATAAGCAGCAGCACAGGGCCAAGTGCGAATACAGTATAATAAGACAAGGAAGCGCTGAGTTTGATGGCATCATCCTGGACAAATGTTTTTCCCGCGCTGGCAAGCAGGTGGCCCAATTGCCTGAAACCTTGTAAGAGCCTTTTTACAGAAAGTGTTTTTAAAATTTTTTTCATTCCGCTTTGTAATGGGAAAGAAATTATGCCGGGAGTTAAGCTGGAAAAAAATCTACCCCATATGTACTTAATGAGGAAAGCTTTCCCCATGTTTTGTTAGAAGCAGCAGGTATTTTGGGCTTAAAGAGAGGCGGCACGTTTTTCTATAGGTTGAATCAATACAACAATATTCATCACTATAAAAAAGCATGTTATGAGAAGCATATTGTATTTGGTAGCCGTTGTCCTTATTATTGGATGGTTATTAGGATTTTTTGTTTACAGTGCCACCGGCCTGATTCATATTTTACTTGTACTGGCCGTGGTTTCTATTCTGCTGAGTTTTATCCGCAGGGGAGAAGTGTGAATGGAAGTATGAATTCTGAATAAGGAATTATGAATTGGATGTAGGGACTATAATTAATTGGCAGAATAACAAAAATTAACAGGTTTCAGCTTTATTAATCCTTCGGGATGATATTGCTGAAGCCTGTTTGGTTTTTCTCTAACCGGACGTTTGCGGTTTTTTAAAAAACAAAAAATTTGGGTATGGATGCAAAAAGCCATACCCAAATTTTTTGTTTTCAGCTGTCTCCCATATCCTTTGTCTCCATTGTTTCCCTCTTCCATTCCTCCCTTCTCCTCTGTCTCCCGTCTCCCTTGTCTACTTTTCCATGCCCTTCTTCTTCTTTATGTCCTCTACTTCCTTAATAAACTCATCCACATCAGGGTTTGAGTAAACGCCGTAGGCATCTACCAGCATACCTTTCCTGCCATCATTGGTTTCAATCACATACAGAATGGAATTGTCATCGGGATCTGTGATTCCTTCAAATCGATAGAAATCAACAATGTGTACCTGGTCGGGCGGATAGGAATGCCCGCTGTCCATGTGTTGGAGATGCAGATCCTGCACCCCAAAATTGGCTGTATATCCTTCCGCAGTCATTTTTTCCATACAATGACTTAGGCTTTTCATTTGTGCCTGGCTTGAACTTGGTTGCATATCAACGATTTTTTGGTTTATAAAATGGTTCTTTAAGTTCGACAATTAAATAGTTCAATAATTATTCCATCCTGGCTTTATCCGGCTGCTACAAAGGGTACGCGACCAAAATCGGGGAGATTTCCCAAAAGGATAAAGCAATAAGGATGGTATTGAGGCAATTGTTCCACATCTGTAAGCCTGCCTATGCCTATTTCCTGGGCTTTGCTGCTGGTATTATTTTTTCCCATACTCTGTAAAACCATCAGATATGAACAGCAATACAACTCTCGCCGAAAGAATAAATAGTTTCCAGTACGGATTATTCATGAACCTGAGTGATCAGGAGTATCGTTTGCCAAATGGAATAGCGCGACTCATTCACGCTGATGAGCAGGGAAATTGCTGGCTCTTATTCCATACAAATCTACAGGATGCTAGCGCATTTGAAAAGCAGTTTCCGGCACGAATTCGCCTGTTTGAAAAAGGTAAAGACTATTATATTGAGGCAGGTGGAAAAGCCGTGATTCAAACCAGTCCGGATGAATGGGCTGCTTGTCCGGCCATCTCCTATGGTATGGCCAAGGCGCTTCGCTATCACGGACTGATTGTTTGTCTGAAACTCAACCAGGTAACAGTTACTTCCACACAACGAAATCATTTCCTGCAATCCTTCTACAACTGGATGGAGCAGACAGCCGATTGGTTTATCGGAGAACCATCACGCAAAAGAGCAATGGGAACACATGTTTTTTCATCTTAAAAACGAACGATATGAAATCATCACTAATCATACACCTCGAAGAGTATATGGGGGCTAAAATGCCTGAAATTGATGCAGTAACACAGGAAACTACCAATACTTCAAATGGTATGGCAGGAAAACTGGCGCAGGGCGCGATGGCAGCCGGACTGGTTATCCTCTACAAATATTCCAGAAGCTCTGACGGAGCCGAATACCTGGCTGTGACTAATCCAACGGAACTGAATTTAAGTCAACTCTTGGATCAAAAACACCAGGTGCTGGTTACACAACTGGCCGGGTATGCTGGCTCAAGTGATATCCAGGCAAACACAATGTTATCGGCAGTTGTAAGGGAAGCTATGTTTTTTGTCCACAAGGAAAACAAGAGCGATCGGGATGCAAGTGCAGTTCAATCCTATTTTGGTAACCAGCGGCAGGCGATTCTTGGTCATTTGCCACCTGAACTGGGATTGGGAGAAATAATGAAAGATGACACCCTCGATGACCGTACTAATAAAATGGAAGGCCCTATTTCCTCTATCGCACACGCGATTGAAGATTTATTCTCCTCCTCCGGCGTTGAGAAAAAAGATTAATCTTCCTTTGACCAGATTTCGTAAATCGGGTCACCTTTTGAACTTTTTCCACGATGGTGCCAGTCGCCATCAGTTACCTTTCCTTCAAAGTTGAGCGACATGCCAACCCGACTGGAATCGCGTGAGAAAAATTCAATTTGCTCTGTATAACGGCCATCCTTAAACGTATAGGTACCGCCTCCCGTTCCAAAAAATTCACCGGTGGCGGTATTAATAGCTGCCCACTGAAAGCGATCGCCGGTCATGATCTTGATTGTCTTCCGGGCAGACTTCTGAATAGCGTTCATTTTGCCTCCCTGCTCGCGACCAGTTATTCTCCAGGTTGCATTTAAAGCGCCTCCGCCATTGTCGATGCGTGTCCACTTGCTACCAGCAGCAGGCCAGTCTATCTTTAGTTCTTTATTGGAAGCAGTGGCAGTAATACTTGTCTGTTTTCCCATCACACCTGGATCCGTACTGTTGAACTCAAGAATGGTTTCCAGCTTTGAATTCGTATGTGAATAAGTTCCACCTTCCGTATGATGGAACTTCTTTCCTTTCAAATCATAAATTGTATAAGAATAATGTTTGTTGGTGAACAGCAACACATGTTGCAGCTGGTCTTTTTCAAGTATCCAGGATCCAAGTAAAGCAGCATTGTTTTTCAGTGAGAAGGAACTAAACACGAGCGCTGATAAAACAGCGATGGCAAACATTTTTTTCATAACTGATTATTTTTTCTTTCCACTTACTACCAGGAAGGCGCCAACTGCGGTTACAACGGCACCGGCATAAACGGGCCAGGAAATATTTTTCTTTTCTTTTTTATTGATCTCAACAGGACCCAGGTCAACCACTTCTTTTTCCTG
>JALOMU010000223.1 GCA_025455285.1 Flavihumibacter sp. | reverse complement strand
CGGTTCCAGGCAACCATACGAAGATTATGTACCATATTTCCGCTGCCGACAATCAGGACACCTTTTTTGCGCAGGGAAACTAATTCTCTGGCGAGTTCATAATGAAACTGGCCGCCTTTGGTATAATCAATACTCAACTGCAGTACCGGAATATTGGCATCCGGATACATATGCCGGATAATCGTCCAGGTACCATGGTCCAACCCCCAGTCGTGGTCCAATTCTACCTGGGTAGTAGTAATTAATTCCGCTGTTTCCTTTGCAAGTTCCGGATAACCGGGTGCCGGGTATTGAACCGCAAATAATTCATCCGGGAAGCCACCAAAATCATGAATGGTTCTTGGGAAGTCCATGGCTGTGATTTTTGTACCCCTTGTAAACCAATGTGCCGAAACTACTAATACTGCTTTGGGCGTCGGAATTTCAGTAGCCATTTTGGTCCAGCGGCGACTGAATTCAGTATCCAGGATACCGTTCATGGGTGATCCATGTCCGATAAACAGGACCGGCATTTGAAAATTCTGATCCGGAAGTGAGGAAGTGAAATTTCGGAAGGCGGAGAAACCTGCTATGGACATGATTCCAGTTGTTATTGATTGAAGAAATAATTTACGGTTCATAGGAAACTTTCCTACAAAATTAACCATGAACAGGAGCGTCAACCAATGCGTTTGGTCAAGAAAAAGGATTGATATTAATCAAGAGAACGGGTAACATTATATTCTATTTCCACCAACTCCAACTCACCGTACTGAAACTTGCCATCCGGACGATCATACCACAATCCGGCCCTGGTACCTAATCTATAGCCATTGAGTTCCTTATAATCCGAAACAGGAGTTAACCATGGATAATTCTTGTAGGTTTTACCATCGGTTTCAAATCTGTCGTTAGAAATAAAATTGATCAACTGACCCTTTGCCGAAAAATATAAATGCGCGCTAACAGTAAAGGGAGGATTGGTAAAGCGTGCAATAACCACCGTATCATTTACCTGCTCCCATTGAATGCGTTTATCAATGAGGGCACCAGGGGCAATAAAACAAAAATCATTTAATACAGTAACCGTTTCGGCCTGTTTGAGTTGATGCCCCTTTGCATCGATGATGGGAAACCAGTTTAACAACTTCACCTTAAAAATTGCTCCGGCAGAATCATACCTATGAATGCCAGCCACCGGCATTCCTGCTTTGGTTGCCGTAAACCGAAAAAAGCGGGATGGTTCTTCTGTAAAATTATATTGTATGGTTTTCATTGGCATATAGGAATCATCCGGATTGGAGCGCATACCTCCTTTGAATACGGCCCTGAAATTGAAAATCTTTGGCTTCCCCACGGAATTAGTGTAGCTCAGGTATTTTTTTACAATCGGAGGTAAATGCACCATGTCTGTCTCTGTAATAAGCTGCGAAATGTTTGTTGGATTGTTTTTTAATCTTGATGCTATCAGTATGTCGAAATGTTTCAGCATCCGAAAAGCTCCAAATTCAACCAATACTATAAACAGCAGCAGCAGGTTTAAGATGGTACCATAGCGGGCGTCTTTCCAATTGGATATGAGAAGCCACTGCGAGATCAAAATAGCCACACCACCCGCCAACCAGGCATAGTTAACTTCACGGAAATAGAGGTAGGCAAAAACCAGGAGCAAGATACCGGTTAGAACCCAGAGCCAGCCAACTTGAGGCGACTTGCGTAAACCCAGGAAATGAATTCCTGCATGAAGCAGTATCAACACCAGGAATAGAATTTTCATACTGGAATTTACTACTTTCCATTAACATCTATTTTAATGCGCGACCGAATCCAGTCACTTTATCAAGCCATTTTTTTCTCAAGTCGGGGGAAGAAGTTTTGATAATTCCAATATAAGTCAGCTTTACAGGTTCAATCCCACAAAACTTAAGTACAGAATTTTTCAACTGGTTGACACTGGGTCTTCCGAATGCAAGCCAATAGTACCAACCAGGTTGATCAAGAGTAGTGATGATATGGGCAGATTTCCCTTTTAACAATTTATTCCACCAGACCGAATTGGGACGATATTGAAAAGCCATGCCTGGTAAAAAAAGACGGTCAATAAACCCTTTGGTAATGGCAGGCATACCTCCCCACCAAACAGGATGCACCCACACCAGGTGTTCTGCCCATTGGATCAGCTTCCATGCTTCCTGTAAATCAGGCTCCAAATCCATTCGTTTCTGGTAACCATACGCCAGATTCGGATTAAAGTTTAATTCACCAATATTGATTCTTCTAACTTCTGCCCCTGTTTGGGTGGCACCCGCAATATATCCATCAGCCAGGGCTTGATTGAACGAGTCTTTATTTGGATGCCCATTAATAACCAGGATTCGTTTCATTTTTTTTCCAAAACTATACACCCCCCGAATCATAAAAAAGGACAAATGTCTATAAAACCAATTCCTTTCGAATCCTGCTTAAATGGCGCTGTGTAATGCCTAGATAGGAAGCGAGGTATTGTAATGGAATCTTTTGAACATATTCCGGATGGTTCAGCAAAAGATTCTCATACCGTTGTAAAGCAGTAGTTTTTTGTAACTGGAAAATGCGATTCTCCAATTCAATATATTGAAGCTCTGCCATTTTTTTCAGAAACTTAACCCAGTTCAAATTATCGTTGGCCAGGTTGTTCAAATCCTGTTTGGAGAACACCAACAGTTCAACGTCAGCCATTGCCTGCAAATTCTCCTCGGTTTTGTTTCCGGTAATAAAAGAAGAATAGGCAGCTATCATGTCATTCGGAAACCTGAAACAATAGGTGATTTCTTCTTCAGAGTTAGTTGTATAATAGGAGCGTATAAGTCCCGATACTAAAAACCCAACTTCCGAACTGACTTGCCCCTCACGTATAAAATAATCGCCCTTTTTCAATTTTCGGGAGCGCACAAAGGCAAGTAAGGAACGAATGTCTTCATCGTTCAAATGACCAACCATTTCTAAATATTGCCGGAAAGCTTTCATTGAATAAATATACTAAGCTTATAAACCGAAACTCCGCTCCTTAATTGGTTTCCTGTAACTCATTAAGTAAATTTTTCCAAATAGAAGCTGCAAATTGCTCCCGGAAAATACCAAAATGACCGATTGATGTTACATGGAAATCTTTTGGATCTAAATGAACCTTACAGACAGCGGCAATACTGTATTTTTCAATCAACCAATCTACTGAATCTGATGGAGCATAAAAATCATTATCAATACTAATAGCTAACAACCTGGCAGAGATTTTATCAAAATGCTGGTGTTCATCGGGGATATCATCAAAGAGATAATTTTCTTTTCTACCCCAGCTACTCCATTGACGAGCTACATTTATTGGCAAATTTTCCATCCCGCTAATTTTTTTGGTTGGCATATAACCAAACAAAGAGGTAAGAGTAGGAAAAAGCAAATGCCAGTTTAACCACATTTTTATTCGATCCGTCCCCTTCCACCATTTCCAATAACCGCTTTGTGCTGCCACTAAAATCAGTTTATCAATTGAAGTTGAGGAAGGTGCAAGACCTATCAGTTGGCCGCCAATACTGTGCCCCAACATACTAAGCCTTGTTCCCGGATGATTTTCTTTTGCGTATTGCAGAACAGCTTCTAAATCGTTTCTTCCCCAATCTGCAGCAGAGGCTTTTACTGTTCGGATTGGCTGTTTGAGCGATTGACCAATACCCGCATAATCAAACGTTATTACAGTTATGCCATTAGCTGAAATGTATTCAGCAAACTTTCTATAGAACTGCTGTTTTACTCCGGTAGCAGAGGCGATTATGAGCAATTGATTTCTACTAGTTGATTTGTATAAGGTAGCAGCTAATTTATTACCAAGGTGAGTATCTATCTCTATCTCAACCATAGATTCTTCTTTAAATCAATTATAATCATTAATTTAAGAAGCAGCTTCATTCTTTTACTTAAAGTAATCATGAACGTATATTCAGGTAATAAAACTCAAAAGAGTAAAAAACGCTTTATCATAATTGCCAGCATCCTGTTGATTTTGGTATTGGCGGGTTTCCTTTCCTTTAAATTTAGCCCCTGGCCATCTAGCCTTTTGATTCGATATGCTTTTAATAAAGAGGCTGTTAAAGTGAATGCTGCATTGGAAAAGTATGTACCGCCAGGCATCAAAGAAATGAAAGATATTCCTTACGATCCTTCCAACCAATCAGTTAAATTAGACCTGTTTTTTCCTTCAAATAATAAGGTGGATTCACAACGGCTTCCCCTTATCGTCTGGTTTCATGGAGGGGGATTAATTTCAGGCAATAAGGAACAGGTTGGCAATTATTGTAAAATATTGGCAGCAAAAGGCTTTGCTGTTGCATCGGTAGATTATACCATCGCTCCGGAAGCCAGGTATCCA
>JALOMU010000222.1 GCA_025455285.1 Flavihumibacter sp. | reverse complement strand
AATTTATCGACTGGCAGATTCCAGACCCTAAACATATGGAGCCGGCTCAATTCAATGAAGTTCGTGATTATATTCGCGAGCAGGTGAAAGCCCTCCTGACGAAGCTTGCCGTAGCTTAACTGAAAACGAAACAAATGATGACACATATGAATGAACTGGTCATTGACCAGGCTGTATCCTATACTACCTACCGGAATACATTAAATGACCTTGTTGAATCAGGAAAAACCACTGGTCCCAACCAGGAAGAATGGCTGGTGGATTACACCCGGTTGAATGTGCAGCGGATGAATCGCTGGGATAAAACCTGGACGGTTCCGGAAGAATTGGAACAACAACTCCTGAATATTGAAACCCCTATGATCTGGCTTACCATTACAGAAGGATGGTGTGGTGATGCCGCACAAGTGGTACCCATAGTGGAAAAACTAGCAGCAGTTAATCCTTTAATTCAGCACAGACTCATTCTGCGGGATGAAAATCTCGATATCATGGACCAATTTCTGACCAATGGAACCCGCTCCATTCCAAAAATCATCCTGATGAAAGAGGAGGACCTGAGTGTAGTTGGCACTTGGGGACCAAGACCAACATCTGCTCAAAAGCTGCTCGATGAGCTGAAGCAAAATGGAACAGTTCCCAAAGAAGAACTCTATAATCAACTCCACGCCTGGTATGCGAAGAGTAAGGGTATGGAGGTTGCGGAGGAATTCATGAAGGAAGTGAGAAGTGAAAGGTGAAAGGTGAAAAAAAGTGAAAGGTAAGAAGTGAAAGGTGAAAGTTTAAGAAGCGATGGTGTAAACCAGCCAGCTCATGACATAAGCCAATGCGGTCATATAAGCCAGCTGAATCATCGGCCATTTCCAGGAACGGGTTTCACGCTTTACTACAGCCAGCGTACTCATACACTGCATCGCTAGTAAATAAAATACCATCAGGGATAATCCGGTGGCCAGACTGTAAACCGGACTGCCATCGGATTTTTTTTCCTGCTGCATTTTTTCTCTCAGGAGTAAGCCACTTTCATCATCAGAATCACCTACACTGTAGAGGGTTGCCATCGTTCCTACAAAGACTTCGCGTGCTGCAAAAGAAGTAATCAGCGCAATACCAATTTTCCAGTCGTAACCCAGCGGCTCAATCACAGGTTCAATTGCTTTGCCCAGGATTCCCGCATAAGAATTAGCCAGTTTAGCAGAAGCTTCTGCTTTTTCCAGTTCTTCCAAAGCTTCCGGTTGTGCTGCTTTCTTTGCTGCAAATTCTGCTTCCACCTGTGCCATGCGCTCTCCCGGTCCATAAGAACTCATCGCCCATAAAAGCAGACTGATCACCATGATTACTTTACCGGCCTCAAATACGAAAATCTGGGCCTTCTGAATCATCGTGGTAAATATATTTTTCCACCTCGGTGCACGATACATGGGCAGTTCCAGGATGAAAAAACTTTTATCCTTATTCTGAATAAACCATTTGGCAATCCAGGAGATCGCCATCGCCAGTACAATACCCAGCAGATAAAGGCCCATCATTACCAATCCCTGCAAACTCACCAAACCTCCAATCATTTTTTGCGGAATCACCAATGCTATCAGGATAGTATAAACAGGCAACCGCGCGCTGCAACTCATCAGGGGTGTTACCAGGATGGTCAGCAATCGCTCCTTTTTATTTTCAATATTGCGCGCACTCATGATGGCCGGTACCGCACAGGCAAAGGCACTGATCATCGGCATCACCGATTTTCCATTCAGTCCCACTTTTCGCATGAGCTTATCAGTTAGAAAGCTGATCCGTGCCATATAACCGGTGTCTTCCAGGATGGTGATCAATCCAAACAGGATCATGATCTGGGGTACAAATATTATAATACCCCCGAGCCCCGCTACAATTCCATTGATCAGCAAATCACTCCACCAGGTGGCAGGCAAAACTTCACCCAGCCAGGAGCCCAGTGCACCAAAACCTGTTTCAATGGCATCCATCGGGTATTGGGCAATGAGGAAAACACTTTGAAACAGGAGGAACAACACGCCCAACAAGATCAGGTACCCCCATACCCGGTGTAATAGAAGTGAATCCAGTTTATCCGTGAGTATGGTTTTATGTAAGGGATCTGGTTCTGCAACCGTTTGGCCCATGATGGTTTTAATCCGGGCATAGCGTTGCAAAATTTCTTCCGCCTGGGTCTTGGTTGGATTAAAAGCATGATTCTTTTCTGCACCTTCGATTTTTTCCTGCAATCCCTCCCCCAATTCAAAGCTTTCATGATTGATCAGATAATGAATGGCCTTGTAATCACTGAGTCCGGGTACAAGCTGCTTTACTTCCGAAACCGCTCCCGCTGCCAGCTCCTGATTGGCAATAAAGTCAAAGGCAGGTGCTTTGTACTGCCCCTTTGCAGTGGCGGCCATTATTTTTTTAAGCTGGGGAATGCCTTTGCTTTTGCGGGGATTAACAGCAACTACCGGAACGCCGAGTTCCCGCTCCAATCCTTCCAGATCCACTTCAATACCTTTGCTTCGGGCAAGGTCCATCATCGTCAGTGCTACAATTACCGGGATCTTCAGGTCGATGATCTGCGAAACAAAGAGCAGGTTTCTTTTGAGGTTGCTGGCATCAGCCAACAGAATCAGCATATCCAGTTTCACTTCTTTGTCCTGGCCCATCAGTACCTGGTAGGTTACCCATTCATCTCCCCGTTTTGGATAGAGGCTGTAGGTGCCGGGAAGGTCGATCAGGGCTGCTTTTTGCTGCTCCCCCAAATCACAGATGCCGGTTTTTTTATCAACCGTTACGCCAGGAAAATTGCCCACTTTCTGGTTCAAGCCCGTCAAGACATTAAAAAGAGAACTCTTTCCACTGTTCGGGTTGCCTACTAATCCAATTTGAATCATGCCGTCAGATCTGTTAAGTGTGCAAAAATACCGATCCGCTATCCATTCTGCTTACGAATTCGGGAAAGGTCCGGGATATTTGCAGTATGAATCTGCTACAATGTTCTCTTCTGTTCACAAGTAACTTCAGTGATGACCCCCTGTTTCGGTATAGTTTCCAGGGTACCGACCAGCAACGGCACCGGGGGATGGAAGCTTATTTCAATGCAGCGCTGGATTATTGCCTCACGGAAGGGGAAATCATCCTGGCTCCGGGCAATGCAGGGGTGCTTGCCTGGATTCCCGGAACCGTATTTCCTCCCCATATTGATCCTTTTAAGATGACTGGCCAACCAGCTTATGTGCTGGAAGCATGGGAACGTTTCAATGTGCATGAACAAACGCCAGAGGCGTTGATTTCCCAGCTTGCCAAAAACTTTGCCTATATCTGGCTGCTGGCGGTGGATTTCAGTGTCAGAGGCCGGGGCTATGGAAAATGGCTGCTTGACAGCTGCACTGAACAGGCCCGGGAAGCGGGTTTACAGGAATTATGGCTGAGTAGTGAAAATGAAAACAGCCTGGGCTTTTATGAAAAAGCAGGATTTACCGTAGCTGCTTCTGCTGAAGCGGTATCCGGACTCACCACCTATGTGCTCACTAAATCGCTGGGTTAACTACCAGTCGGCCATCAATATATATGGGTAATACATTGGCACCATCTGCTTTAAGGCAGTAGCGGATGTCTTTTTCCAATCCGTAGCCTGTCAGGCGATGGTAATGCGATGCGTCTTTCTTCTTCATGAATTCATACAAATCCTCCCTTGCTTCCTGGTAAAGGGTGGCCGCCATTTGTGAGGAATCGCAATTAATTTCAAAATGCTCCCGGATGCGGTCAATCACAGCTCCGGCAAACAGGGTGTCTTCCAGGTTAAAACGATCTTTCCAGGCCGCACAGCCCAGGATCACATTGCGTTTTTCAGCAACCAGGAAGTCGCAAACTGCTGAGAGGTTGGGAAAAGAACCTGTTATCACGGTAGGAGCACCATTGTTTAATGCCATGTGCAGCAACTTGGTTCCATTGGTGGTTGTCAACACCAGAGTCTTGTTCTCCACAAAACTACGGGGATATTCAAAGGGAGAATTGCCATAGGCAAGTCCGGCTGCCACTTTTCCATCCCGCTCTCCGGCAGTGATGGCGCCTATTTGTCCCCCAAGTTCAATACAGCGCTGCACAGAATCCACTGGTATCACTGAGCTCGCGCCATTGTAGAGGGCGGTAGCGATGGTGGAGGTGGCCCTCAACACATCAATAATTACAACTATACTTTCGCGAACATCATAGAGATGTAACAGGGCGGGAGACAGGGATGTAAAGAGACTGGGACGATTGTTCATGGGCTGCAAACAAAAATTGCCGCCATCTCTCTGATTCCGCAGTTTGTTTAATAAATAAATTTCTGGCTTCCATCATTTTTACGAGGTACCGGAAAAGGTAAAACCGGTCGACCAGCCGGCCAATCACCCCATAAGGCACTTCGTAGTTGACCAGGTCGATCATGATAGTACCATTTTCAATTTTCATAAAATGATGGGCATGTTCAAAAGATTTGAAATCCCCTTCCATCATTTCATCAATAAAATGAATGGGGGCTTGAAGCGCGCTAATCCGGGATTTATGAAAGCGTGTTTTACCGAGGTGTTTGCCTTTCCAGGTGACTGTTTCCCCCAATTGTATCAGGCCATTGGTGGTGCCGGCAACAGCTTCCTCCGCACTGTCTGTCATGGATTTTTTGTGCAGGTCGATGCTGCGTGAAAGATCAAATACCCTTTCAATCGGCGCCTGGATAAAACTGGTCAGGTGAATGGTTGGCATGTTTACTTCGAAAGCTGTTTTCTTCTTTCCATCAATTCTCTCCAGGTTGTCAGGATGATACCATTGTCCCGGATGTATTTTTTCACCTGAGGCGATAACATGCCAAGCAGATCTGCTTTCCGCCTTGGACCGCTGTCGCTGATGTGTTCAAATACTTCAGTGGGTTGGGTACAATGCATAATCATCATGGTGAGGCCCGGTTTGCATTCTTCCAGCGCCTGGATATATTGTTTGGTTGCATAAGCAGCCAGGGCTTTATCCGACTTCAAAGCTTCTTCAGGAATCTTCCAGCCATAACTTTTATTATGGAGATCATCCAGCACCGGTAGACCGGCATTCCAGAGCATTAGCCCCAACTGATCCGTCTCTGTTTTTCGCTCAGCCAGTGAAGGATCATCTTCAATAAGATTGGTATTATGGCCTCCTGGAACCATCACCGGGATGCTTTCCCGGATTCCGGCCTGAACGTATTGCATAGTAAATCCCGGATGCGCAAAAAGTGTACCCATATGGCTGTCGAGGTGGGTTGGTTCCCAGCCCATCTGCCTGGCGCGACGAATCTGAGCACTAATTTCCATACCAACTTCTTCAGGTTTGGCATGCTGAACCACTTCCGGAACAGAGGCATACATGGCTCCACTTGAGGTATCTACCAAACCTGGTACGGAAGGGTATCCACTGAGCGGTCCCCATTTATAGTTTTTCCATTCGGAGGTTAGGGTCAGGTGTAAGCCGGCATCGATTTTCGGATTTTCCTTCAACCAGTTCATAAACTGGGGAACCCAGGGGCAGGGCATCATGACACTAACAGAACTGGCAACGCCTTCCGTAAGGGCGCGCATAGCACCCAGGTTGGCATCATAACTCATACCTGCATCATCCACATGCAGGATTACTACTTTGGATCCTTTTGGAAAGCCTAATCGTTCCGCAAAAGTGGTTTGCGTGCTTTGGCCTTGTGCTGTTAATCCAAGAGCAAGCAATAGGGTCCATCCGAAGCTTCTCATAGCGGTTGTTTGAGCCATGAATGTAGCAAAATCGGTGCAGCTTTTATTCAGTGGTTTTCGCTGCTTTATCCTGGCTGGCCCTTTCCAGAAAAAGAGTTTGGGTAGGATAGGCAAAATCAATTTGCTGCTGTTCGAACGATTCAAAAATCGCCTGGTAGATTTCCTGCTGGGCATTCATGAAGGCGAGATAATCAGGCGTGTCAATGAAATAAACAGTTTCGAAATTGATACTGAAATCGCCAAAGGAGGAAAGATGCGAACGGTCAAATGCTGTTATGGACTGCGCTTTGATTGCCTTTTCAATAATGCCTGGAATCTGTTTCAATTTTTCAGCAGGAGTCTGATACGTAACACCAATTGAAAAAGCAATCCGCCTTCTTTCCATGCGTTTGAAATTATGCAGTGCCGTATTGGTGAGTTTGGTGTTGGACATAATTACCTGTTCACCGGTGATGCTGCGGATGCGGGTAGTTTTAATTCCAATGTATTCAATGGTTCCCACTTTACCCTCTGCATTTACAAAATCGCCGATCTCAAATGGTTTGTCAAAGAAGATCACAAAATAACTGAAGAGATCACCGAGGATGGTTTGTGCCGCCAGGGCTATGGCGATACCACCAATACCCATACCAGCGATAATGGTGGCAACATCATAACCAAGGTTGTCTAATAATAAAACGATACCAAGAAACCATACAATTGCCTTCAGCACGATCATCACTCCCCGGAGTTGCCTTATCCGCTCGGGAGTTTCATGTCTTCTTTCCATGAATCCCTTCAGCATGGCACCAAGGATATGGTTCACCAGCCGGACAGCATAATAAAGGGTAATAACAGTGATCGCTACCCGAAATATATTGGCCAGTCTTGGATGCAGGTTAAGATGGGTAATGATATTGTAGTTAACAAAAAGATAGAAATAAGGAACTACAAATTTTTCTACTCCTTCAATGATCAGATCATCA
>JALOMU010000221.1 GCA_025455285.1 Flavihumibacter sp. | reverse complement strand
GACCCTTAGTATGAACCTTTCATCTGACCGTTTACAGGATGTGCCAACTGGGTATATCGCATTCTTCAATGCGCCTAAATACCGCTACAATGCAACCTTGTCCAATTCAGGTTTTGGTACAGACAAGCGGATAGGCTTCAATGTTAGCTACCGCTGGCAGGATGCTTTCTTTTATGAAGGTGATTTCGCAAACGGCGATATAGCTGCCATCCATACAGTAGATGCACAGGTGTCTTACAAATTGCCGAAAGTGAAAAGTGTGGTTAAACTGGGTGGAAACAATATCCTGAACCAGTACTACTTCAATGCGCTTGGTAACAGTTTTGTTTGGTAACAGTTTTGTAGGTGGACTGTACTATGTATCCTTCGGTTACAACATTTATTAATGGAAAAATTATTCTATGCTTACGTCATTTAAAAAATATACAGGTATCGGGCTGATGTCCCTGTTGCTGCTTGGACAGATCACAGCCTGTAATAAAATTCCGGAAGTGGAAGAGATTGCTCCTGAGGAGAGTGCGGGTCAAACCATATTTGAGATCGTTAATACTGATCCTCAATATTCTATTCTGAAAGCAGCTGTAACCAAGGCGGGAGTAGGGCCACTGTTGAACAAACGGGATAACAAACTCACGCTGTTTGCACCCAACAATGATGCCATGACCCGCTCAGGTATATCCGAAGCTGTAATTGGTGTATTGCCTGCTGCACAACTGGCTGCTATTCTGAGTTATCATGTGATTCCACAGGAGATTGCTTCTGCTGCGATTCCCGGATTACCGTTGCCGAATATCCAGATGCCCAGTTTATTGCAACCGCTGGCAAGCCAGCCCTTGTTTAAAATGCCCGTTTTCCCATCGAAAAGACCAACCGGTGCATTTGTAAACAATATTCCTATCACTGCAGTGGATAAACGTGCTGCGAATGGTTATATCCACGATGTGTTTGCCCTTATTGCTCCTCCGCAAACCACGATGAAGGGATTGATTGCAGCTCAGGCTGATTTGAGTTTTTTACGTGCGGCGATTGCCCGTGCAGATCAAGGTCAGACTGGTTTGAACAGGATTGATTCGCTGTTGAACTATCCCTTCCCGAATATTACGCTGTTTGCACCCAATGATGATGCCTTTAAAGCAGCATTGACTTTGTTAGGAGCACCTCCGGTAATAGAAGCTTTTGCGGCGCTGCCTCCTGAAACCGTTCGTGGAATCCTGGCTTATCATGTTCTGGCGGTAAATGGTACACCAACTTTCCGTGTATTTAGTCCGAACCTTGTAAGTGGTACAGTTGAAACCCTGATTGGTCCATCGCCCATGCCGCAATTAACCATTGATGCAACAAACCCGATGGCACCTACCGTAAAAGGCCGGATTAATCCTACTCCTGCCAACGTGGTAGCAGCTGATCTGCATGCTGTAAATGGAGTGTTGCACAAGATAGACCAGGTATTGATACCGCAGATGTAAGGAACGTGAGACGTGAGATGTGAGACGTGAGAAAACTACTTCCTAATTCATACTTCAAAGTTCATAATTGAAAAGGCCCTCCTTGCGGAGGGCCTTCGTCATGGGGAACGTTATTTTCTATCGGGTCGTTTCAACAAAGCTGCATCAATAGACGCTATTCGATGATTGGTATCAGTTATTATAAAGAAGGCTCAAATCTAGGGGTTTTTCTCGTCTCACGTCTCACGTCTGACGTTTCACTTCTCACTTCTCTCTTTCACCTTTCACTTTTCACCTTTCACTTCAATGTCGTCAGACATTGAATCGGAAATGCATCACATCCCCATCCTTTACAAGATACTCTTTTCCTTCAATTCTTAGTTTGCCGGCATCGCGACAGGCAGCTTCTGAGCCGTAGTGAACGAAATCTTCATACGCAATCACCTCGGCTTTGATAAATCCTTTTTCAAAATCAGTGTGGATGACGCTGGCAGCCTGTGGCGCTTTCCAGCCTTCCAATATGGTCCATGCACGCACTTCCTGTACTCCGGCCGTGAAATAGGTCTGTAATTTCAGGAGTTTATAGGTAGCGCGGATGAGTTTGTTCAATGCGGGTTCTTTCATTTTATATTCATCCATGAACAGGGCCCGGTCATCCGGATCTTCCATTTCTGCAATTTGCTGTTCAATGGAATTGTTCATCACAATAACTTCAGCGCCTTCTTTGGCTACGGCTACTTTGAGGGCTTCGGAAAATTTATTACCGGTATGCATGGATGGTTCATCCACGTTGGCAACATACAGCACAGGTTTCTCAGTCAACAAGAAGAGATCAGCAATAGCGGAACGATCTTCTTTGCTCAAGCCTAACTCGCGGATATTTTTTCCTTGTTCCAGGTGAGCGTGACAGCGTTTCAATATTTCAAGTTCAGCTTTAGTTTTGGCATCACCGGTCTTGGCCATTTTTTCTGCCCGCTGTAATTTTTTCTCCACACTATCCAGGTCTTTCAGCTGTAATTCCGTATCGATAATGTCTTTATCGCCTACCGGATTAATGGGACCCTCATCACGCAGGATATTTTCATCCTCAAAACAACGAATCACGTGTACGATAGCGTCCACTTCCCGGATATTGGCCAGGAATTTATTGCCGAGTCCTTCTCCTTTACTGGCTCCTTTTACGAGGCCTGCAATGTCCACAATTTCAATCTGGGTGGGAACGGTACGATTGGGCTTTACCAGTTCAGCCAGTTTGTCAATCCGCTCATCAGGCACATTAACCAACCCTACGTTCGGCTCAATAGTACAAAAGCGATAATTGCTCGCTTGCGCTTTTGCACTGCTGCTCACTGCGTTAAAAAGGGTGGACTTGCCTACATTCGGTAATCCTACTATTCCTGCTTGTAATCCCATGCTTCCTATATTTACGTTTTCGCGCCGCGAAGATAAGGAAATCCCGCTTCACCCACCTTGCCGGGTGCTTCCTGCCGGGACCGATGAGGCGCCGGGTAGATAAAATTCCTATCTTCCCAATTCATAATTCATAATTCAGAATTCCTAATTCATACTTCATACTTCATCGTATGGCTTTAAATATTGTCTGGATCGCATTTTTTGTCATAGCTTTTGTAGTTGCCCTTTTCAAACTTGTTTTTGAAGGCGATGTAGATATTTTCAAGCGCCTGGCGGATGGGGTCTTTGACTCGGCAAAATCATCCGTACTGGACGTAGCGTTCCCCCTTGCCGGCACCATGGTATTTTTCCTGGGATTGCTGAATATTGCAGAAAAAGCAGGGGCAGTACGCTTCCTGGCCCGTTTTCTAAACCCTTTGATGAAGCGGATTTTTCCGGAAGTACCAAGCGGTCATCCGGCACAGGGACAAATGGTTATGAATTTTTCCGCCAACCTGCTTGGCCTTGATAATGCGGCTACTCCATTTGGACTCAAAGCAATGGAAAGCCTGCAACAGCTAAATCCACAGAAGGAGAAGGCCACGAATGCCCAGATTATGTTCCTGGTGCTGCATACATCCGGACTTACCCTAATTCCCTTAACCATTATTGCCTATCGCGTTTCTGTTGGTAGCGTACAACCCGCAGCGATCTTTATACCCTGTGTGCTGGGTACCATGATGACCACTCTTGCCTCCGTAATTGTGGTAAGTATCTGGCAACGCATCAAATGGGATTGGGTACTCTATGTCTGGGTGGCATCGGCTATCGCATTTGTAGGGGTATTGCTATACTATGTTGGCGGACTCGATGCAGCAGGAAAGGAAACCTTTGGAAAAATCGTGGGCAATGTATTGCTGATGGTGATCATACTTGGATTTATCCTGGGTGGCGTATGGAAAAAAGTGAATGTTTTTGATGCCTTCATTGAAGGTGCCAAAGGAGGATGGGACGTGGTGTTAAAGATCATTCCTTACCTTGTAGGTATGCTTGTTGGTATCCGGGTGTTCCGGGATTCTGGTGCGCTTGATTATGTAGTACGTTTTTTCTCCTGGATCATCGGTTCTTTGGGATTTGATACCAAATTCGTGGATGCATTACCGGTTGCAATCATGAAACCCTTCAGTGGGAGCGGAGCCAGAGGAATGATGCTCGATATCTTCAAAAATCCCGAACTGGGTCCGGATTCTTTTGCCGGCTTAACAGCCAGTATCTTCCAGGGCTCAGCCGATACTACCTTTTATATCATTGCCCTGTACTTCGGGAGCGTGGGTATCAAAAATGTCAGGTATTCCATCTGGGCTGGAATGATTGCCGATTTTATCGGGGTCATCGCTGCTATCTTTATTGCCTATATATTCTTCGCTTAATCACGCCAAAGAGTATAAAAAAAAGCCACCCTGCGTAAGGGTGGCTGGCACTTGTGTGCTTGGTCTGCCTAGTATGTAAGAAAATTGGTCAACGTTCTGGCGGTGGGAACGTTTGCATTAATGTTATAGTTTCCTCTAAATACAAGTGTATAGAATCGTTTTCTTGCTGGTGAAAATGTTAAGAGTGTGTCCAATCCAATTTCACTGCCAGCCACGCGAACATATAATGTATCCGTCTGTGCTGCTTCATAGGGCATAAAATCTGTAGCACTGTTAAGACTGATGTTTGAAAAAACATTAGCACCTTTTCTCTTCGAATATACATCAACGTTAGGGATAGCGTTTCGGGAAAAAGGGATATTAACAAAACGAACTCTGGCTGATGTATCTGCAGGCACTTCAAGCCTGTCTTCGATGGTAAGCTGTTTTGCCTGTGTGGCGGTATCGTACGTGAAAAT
>JALOMU010000220.1 GCA_025455285.1 Flavihumibacter sp. | reverse complement strand
CACCAGGATTTAACTCATTCCCTGAAAAGTCCATTTGTTGTGTTACCAACCAGGAGTCAAATTCAATGCGAAACTCTTCCAGTAGTTCATTTTTCATAACCATCCGGTTAAGTTGAAGAGCCAGGATCTGACTTAGTAATTCCCGGTATAAGGAGGACTCTAAAAGATTTTCAGCATACAGAATCTCTTGCCTGAAAAAGGTTGGATCATACACTTTTCCCATCAGGAGAGATTGTAAACTAATTAGTTGATCTGGCTGGAGAGCAAGTAACTTAATCCCTTTACCAGATCGAAGCTCAAGTCCTTTCCAATCCTTTAATTCTGCACTCAGTATTGCTGTTTGCCGGGCAAATTTTGCAGGAGATTGAGTTTTAAATAAAATGGTAGCACCCTGACTTATCGCCTTATCATATCTTCCAGTCTCTTTTTCAGAGTTGGAAACAGAAAGATGCTCTACTGATATCCAGGAGGCTTTTTTGCCATGGAAACTGTGTGCAGATAAATCAACAGCGTTTTGAGCAAACAGGTTATTGCTCAGCAGACAAAGTATTGCAATTGCAAAACGGATTCGCCTGTTCAGGCGTGAAAATAGTTTAAAGGCCATGTCGGTACATTTAATGGAATGTAAATCAATACTCAACTGGCTTTACGAGGGATTTTGGGTACGGAAGGGGACCGGCTGGTCAGTTTTCGGTTTAGAAGGCTTTGAAAGGAAGATTGGAATAAGATGTAAAAATACTTTTTAAATAAACTGCATAGTCAAGTAAAAAAAGGAGTTGCCCGAAAGCAACTCCTTTCGTTTGTAGTTAACCGTTATCTCAGTCGTTTAATAAGTTTGCCAGAGAATGTTTTACCGTTTGTTGTAACCCTATAGATCACCGCTTCGGTTCCTCCCTGCCTTGGAATATAAACGAGGTTTCTTGTTTCACCTTTTCTCATATTTCCATTATAGAGCAAATCAAGTCTTTGTCCGGCTGTATTGTATACTTCTACCAATACCGGTCCATCTGCATTTGATTTAATCTGGAAATTAACTCTGTCAACAAATGGATTCGGGAATGCCTTTACCTCTGTGGTAGTAATTTCCGGAATTGCTTTTGCTACAGATTCATCCGTATTGATTCCGGAATTCTGACCACCACCATACCAATGATAGAAAGCAGCAGTCCATTTGTAATACCAGTAGTTTGCACAGTTTACATTACGGTCTGACCAACCTATAAAATAGCGGCCTTCGTGAAATGCTTCATTTATCGCCTCTACTGCTTCTTCAATATCTCTCAACGAAACTCCCTCCGGAATCGGACGTCCTGTGATAGTAAAGCCTGCAAGACAGAATAGTCCCCAAACTGTTTTATCTTCTCCTAAGGCATTTACCACATTAGCTGGTATGCGCCAGGAATCGATTGCTTTTTTTGAATTACCATTCCAGCCACAATCCATCATACGGGGTTTGTTACAGGCTGATCTTGGATCCTTTGCCTGTGTTACCAGCCAACGACCGCCTTCCAGTGGAAAATCTTCCAGAACCCTGTCTGGAGTCAGGTTCATATTTAATGCAAGTGTGATTGTTTCCGCCAGCAGGCTGTTATTGATTTTGCCTTTTTTAAGGGGTGTATTCCAATCTACACTGTAAATTCCATCTACCAGGGTATTCGGACCTTTACCCGGTAAGAGTTTCTGCAGTTTGGCAGCTTCGCTTTGGTACGCATAGAAATAGCGGTCAGTTTCAAGATAGCCAAAGAACAATGTCTGATAATACATGTTGCCCATACTCATATCCATGATTTCCAAAGAACTCAGGTTCCGGCCATCGGGCGTGCAGGCTCTCTCCCTTGTGTCACCATAAAAATCCTGCGTGAAACTGTAAAACAGTTCCGGTTTGCTAGGATTAAATACATTCCACTTGAACTTGTTCTTTTTCCGATCCTTTTTGTATTTGTGCCATTTTTTGTGGAGTCGGTCAAATCCCCATTCATATTCGGTATCCAAACAATTATCATTGTTGGGGCCCTGATTATTCTGGGCAATAGCAGGAGCAAGCCCAATAAGAAGTGCCAGCAACAGCACTGTCATTTTTTTAAGTTGCTGAAGACGTGTAAAAGTAGTAAGCATATAAGCCAGGTTTAGGTTAAAAACTTGTATTCGACTGGCTTTGGAAGGATGAATGGTACGGTAACGAGAATCTGTTTTCTGGAGGGGTAATTTCGAAGGAGGGATTTTTTTAAAGCTGACCCGAAGTCAGGTGTAAAAGTAGTCTGGAAACTCCCACATTGTCAAGAGGCGCAGGGATAATTATTTATGCAACATTGATGCATTTAATAAAACGACATAAAAAAACCGGCCTAAGCCGGTTTAGTATTAAGCGTTTACTTTTCCTTTGATCTTGGCAATTACTTCTTCTGCGATGTTATTTGGAGCAGGAGCATAGTGAGAGAATTCCATGGTTGAGGAAGCACGGCCGGATGACAGCGAACGAAGCTGTGTTACGTATCCGAACATTTCACTCAGGGGAACTTTTGCTTTGATAACCTGTGCGTTGTTACGACTATCCATACCTTCCATCATACCACGACGACGGTTCAAATCACCTGTAACATCACCCATGTATTGGTCCGGAGTTACCACTTCTACTTTCATGATTGGCTCCAGCAATACTGGTTTTGCTTTGCGGGCTGCTTCACGGAAACCTTGCTTGGCACAGAGTTCGAAAGACATCGCATCGGAGTCTACCGCGTGGAAGCTACCATCGAAAATCCGCACTTTCATATTCACTACCGGGTAGTTAGCCAATACACCATTTGTCATAGATGCTTCAAAGCCTTTTTGGATTGGCTGAATGAATTCCTTTGGAATAGATCCTCCGAAAATATCATTAACAAACTGGAATCCTTTGCCGGGATTCGCCTCCATCCATTCCTGATCAGCAGCACTAAGTTCAAAATAAATGTCAGCGAATTTACCACGACCACCGGTTTGCTTTTTCAGCGTTTCACGGTGTTCAACTTTACCGGTAAAGGCTTCTTTATAGGCCACCTGGGGATTACCCTGGTTCACTTCTACTTTAAATTCACGACGCATACGGTCGATGATGATTTCCAGGTGTAATTCACCCATTCCACGAAGAATGGTCTGACCTGTTTCTTCATCTGTATTTACACGAAGCGTTGGATCTTCTTCAACCAGTTTTGCGATGGCCATACCCATTTTATCAACATCCGCCTGGGTTTTCGGCTCAACCGCTACTGCGATTACAGGTTCTGGGATGAACATGTTCTCGAGTGTAATCGGATGATTCTCATCACAAAGGGTATCGCCGGTTTTGATTTCCTTGAAACCTACAGCTGCACCAATATCACCAGCTTCGATAAAATCGATGGGGTTCTGTTTGTTAGCAAACATTTTCATGATACGGCTGATCCTTTCTTTCTTACCACTGCGCACGTTCAACACATAAGAACCCGCATCCAGGTGACCGGAATAAGCGCGGAAGAAGGCAAGACGACCTACGAATGGGTCTGTCATGATTTTGAAAGCTAACGCTGCAAAAGGTTCTTTTGCATCCGGCTTACGTGAAATAGTTTCACCCGTCTCTGGATGAGTACCTTCAATGGCTTCGATATCAACCGGACTTGGCAGGTAACGACATACCGCATCCAGCGCAGTTTGTACACCCTTGTTTTTGAAAGAAGAACCACACATCATAGGAACGATGCTAAGGTCGATGGTCGCCTTACGAATGGCTTCATGCATTTCTGCTTCGGTAATGGAATTGGGATCTTCAAAGAATTTCTCCATCAGGGTATCATCGTATTCAGCTACCGCCTCAACGAGGTTACCTCTCCACTCATTAGCTTCTTCCAACATATCCGCAGGTACATCAATTTCATCGAAGGTCATACCTTCAGTTTCAGCGTGCCAGATAATACCTTTCATTTTGATAAGGTCAACCACACCTTTGAAATTGTCTTCCGCACCAATAGGTAATTGAAGCGGAACCGCTTTCGCACCCAACATTTCTTTAACCTGCTTTACTACATTCAGGAAATCAGCACCCGAACGGTCCATTTTGTTGACGAATCCGATACGGGGAACCTTGTAACGGTTTGCCTGACGCCAAACAGTTTCAGACTGAGGTTCAACACCATCAACCGCACTAAACAAGGCGATCAGACCATCCAGCACACGCATGGAACGCTCCACTTCTACAGTAAAGTCCACGTGACCTGGGGTATCAATGATGTTAAATGAATATTTTTTAGATTCAGCAGTTTGCTGTCCTTTATCCGTTGGGAAATTCCACTGGCAGCTTACGGCAGCGGAAGTAATGGTAATACCACGCTCCTTCTCCTGCTCCATCCAGTCGGTTGTTGCCGCACCATCGTGCACCTCACCGATTCTGTGGATCATACCT
>JALOMU010000219.1 GCA_025455285.1 Flavihumibacter sp. | reverse complement strand
TTATGGACCAATCGGCCGGTAGGCTCGTTTACAAAAGCAACCCGGTTCCAGTATTCTTTGGGAAAATCACGCGCCGTGTACAAACTATGTCCAGCCGCAGCCGTAAAGCCTCCATGCACATCCACCTGGCGTAAGTTTTTGGTTGCTACGTGCATACCATAATGCCCATCGATTTTCTCAACCCCGGTTTCCCGAATACCCAGTTTCTCGGGGTATCGAACCGGCATTCCAAAAAATCCACTGTGCGTATTATTGGCTGTGGAAATAAAGACATCAAACTCTTCTGAAAAACCGAGGCCCCAGGTATTGTTACTGGTACCTGAAAGGTACTCGAACTCTTTGCCATCCGGACTAAACCGATAGAGTCCCATTCCAAACCGGATGGAATCCTGGTTGATTTCCCCATCAAAACCTGAATAACCAACCACTCCCCAAATCTGGTTATCCAATCCATACCTTAGATTGGATGCCTGGGCGTGCGTATCCTGTTTACCCCAGCCTTTTAATAAGGGCTGCCGGATATCTGCCTGATCATCTCCATTGGTATCTTTCAGAAAAATAAAGGAAGGAGCCTGGCTTACTAACACCCCTCCATTGACAAATACAAAACTGGTTGGTATGTTCAACTTATCAGCAAAAATGGTGGCTTTATCCGCCTTTCCATCACCATCTGTATCTTCCAGAATTTTGATCCGGTCATCACCCTGATCCCCTTCTTTTATCTCATTAGGATAATCAACTGTTTCAATCACCCATAACCTTCCTTTTTCATCCCAGTTGATATAAATGGGATTCACTACCATAGGTTCCGCTGCAAATAATTCCAACGTGAATCCAACCGGCACCTGCATAAGCGACATAGAGGCTTCAGGTGATAGAGATTCCTGCACTTTTGGAGCAGGATCCTTTTTTTCGTAGTTGGGAACGGGGCCGTCGCGGTAACCGGGATCCGCAATGGTAAAAGCTTTCAGTCGTTCCCGGGCTTTCTCACCTACAGCCCAGAGGATACCATTCTGTACGAGTTTCAGAAAACCCGGATTTCGAAAGGTCTTTTCATCATGACCATAGGCCGTATAAAAGACCCGGCCCTTTCCATATGAGCGAACCCAGGTGTAAGGTTCTCGGTGATCGCCTTCTACCCGTTCTGAAAGCACTTCAATATCCTTACTGATTTTGTCATGAACATAGGTTTCGTCAAAGGTTATGAACGCAGGAACATCCTTCATTACCGGATGGTCTGGTTTTACAATAACCGCAGGAAAGGAATCCTGTCCGTGTGTTTTGAATTGTCCTCCGATCAGGTCCACCACTTCTTTTGAGTTTCGAAAACAATACGAGGCACAGTGAAGAGGAATAAACCCCTTTCCATTCTTTACAAAATTCAGCAATGCTTTTTCCTGCGGTGCGGTGATGCTATCGTAATTGGCATACAGAATGAGCCCATCATAGTAGGCCAGATTCTTTTCATTCAGGTCATCCAGATCGTTGGTATAACTAATGTTTATACCAGCTTTGAAATATTCCGCCAGCAGAATATCTGCCAGTTTTTCAGACTCGTGATGTTTACTATCATGACCAAGAAAAAGGATCTCAAGTCGTCGTGGTGCTTCCGGCTGATTACAGGAAAACAATAGTAAAAAGGTACAAACTGCAATCAAGCAAAAATAAATTGAATGAGTTTTTTTATACATGGCAAACGAATGAATCGGGTTCAATTCTAAATCTCCCTCTTTTTTTTACATTAGGATGACCAAATCATATCCAGGTCTGACTTTATTTTATCATACATTTATGGAAAACAGTCCCACCTAAGACAATATATACTTTGAAACAAGCTTTTCATAAAACCAGCATTCCTCCTACACAGATGTTTGTTGTAAAGCGATTGCAGGAAAAACATTTTGATCCGCTCTGGCATTCCCACCCGGAATACCAATTGTTTTTGGTGTTGAAAGGGAGCGGTACCCGATTCATTGGAGATAACATTAAACGGTTTGAACCAGGTGAACTGATTTTTACCGGTCCACACTTGCCCCATCTCTGGCGTAGTGATGATGCCTATTTCGCCCGAAAATCTGATTTACAAACCGATGGTATTGTTTTGTACCTGAATGAAAACTTTCTGGGTAACCAGATGCAGGATAAAGAGGAATTAATTGCATTGAAAAAGCTTTTTTCAAGATCGGATCGTGGACTTGAATTTTATGGCAAATCAAAAGAACAAGTGTCAAGCATGTTATTGTCACTTCCGAATTTGCAGGGTATTCCCAGTATAATTAAGTTATTGGAGATAGTACAGATATTAGCTACCACCAAACAATATCATTTTATATCCTCTGTGGTGTACCAGGATGTTGTAAATGAGCAGGAGACAGACCGCATTAACCTGGTGTATGAATACGTGATGAAAAACTTCCGGCAAAAGATTACCCTTCAGGAAATTGCCAGCCTGGTACATATGACGCCAACGTCTTTCAGCCGCTACTTCACTATGAAAAACAACCGGCCATTTTCCAGTTTCATTTCAGAAATCCGGATCAAACATGCCTGTAAACTGATTGCAGAAACCGAGTTAACTATGGAGCATATCTGTTATGAATCAGGATTCAACACACTTTCCAACTTTAATCGCCAATTCAAAGAAATAGTAGGACAACAACCTACTGTTTACAAAAAAGAAATAAAAAGTATTTAAGCTACAGTTTACCCCTGCTTCCGGACATACTTGGTGAGAATTACAATCTGTTGTCCTTCTACCCGGCCTTCGATCTGTTCGGTATTGTCTTTGACCAAACGGATATTTTTAACTACCGTACCTAAGCGGGCAGTTAGCGTTGAACCCTTTACATCAAGGGATTTTATCAATACAACAGAATCACCGTCCTGCAACTGTGCACCATTGGTATCAAAATGAAGTACAACAGAACCATCATTCACATGATCTCCACTGGCTTTTGCCCAGGCTTCATGTTCTTCAGGCAGGTAGAACATATCCAGTAAATCCGCCGCCCAACTATCTGCACGCAGGCGATTCAGCATTCTCCAGGATAGTACCTGGATTGCCGGAATTTCAGACCACATGGTTTGTTCCAATATTTTCCAGTGTGCAGCATCCGGCATTTCTTTTTTCTCCAGCTGCGCTTTGCATTTCGCACATACGTATACAGCAATCTCTTCTTTTGTAGCAGCATCCGGACCTACTTCATAAATCGAGAGATTGGAAGTGGAATTACACAGTTCACATGCCTGTCCACTTCTGGATTGCAAGTCTTTTTCAGTTAACATATGGGATGTTTTAGGGAGCGCAAAGTTAACTGATTAAATCAGATTCAAATTTTAACATAAAATTCCGGCTACCGTTAAAGAAGGGCTAAGGTTTATTATTGACGCAACTCTGGAGCCTCATTTGCATCTCAAGAAGGAACAAATAAAAGTCAAACTATGATAACTGTAACCAGAAAAATCTCTCTGATGCTAGTAGCGGCAACAATGGGATTTGGATTAGTGTCCTGTATGAAAAACAATGATGATCAGCCTGAGATTCCAAGTGCCGGATTGATGGCTTTTAACCTGGCGCCTGATCAGAATGGAGTTTTCATCCGTTTATCCGGAAACACATTGAATAACCAGGCATTTGCCTATTCTAATTTCACCGGTGGCTATTTACCTGTTTTTACCGGAAATCGCGATATAAGAGGAATTAATGCGTTAACTGGTACAGAAATAAGTACTACTGCCGGATTTAATTTTGAACCGAATAAGTACTATTCGCTTTTTGTAACAGGAGCAGACAGTGTATATTCCAATGTGATTGTAAATGATCACCTGGACACGTTACTTCCCGCTACGGGGGAAGCATTGGTTCGTTTTATCCAGGCCATACCTGATTCTGCAGCCTTTGCAGTTAAGCTGAGCTCCGGTTCAAAAGAAGTACCTGCTACTGCAGGTTTTAATACAGTCAGCGAATTCAGTTCCATGCCTGCCGGGGATTTAAAAATCACAGCATCCAACGGTGATGGATCGGCACTTGAAAGAACCATCCAGATCGAAGCCAGCAAGGCTTATACCATTTTGATCATGGGCAATCCTGCTGCAACGGATGATACCCGTAAGCCACAGATCAAATTTATCGTAAATGGTACCGTGAAGCCAAATGATAATTAATAAGAGAAGTAACTGAACCAAAAAGGCAGGCTATCCGTATAATAGGAATGCCTGCCTTTGTTTTTTCAATAAGATGGTCGTCCTGGCTAATGGCCGGATCTATTTTCATAGCTGCTTGTTCCAGAACTGGTACACCGCCAGCAGCCCCTCCGCCACCTGCCAATCCTATCGTTGTAAACCCTCCAATGGTGTTGCCGGATTCACTTTCTTACCTCGCTTTGGGAGATTCTTATACCATTGGACAAGGAGTTGTCGAAA
>JALOMU010000218.1 GCA_025455285.1 Flavihumibacter sp. | reverse complement strand
CGTTTAAAATGCCCTCCAAATGCGCACTCAGCCCCATTCGTTGATTGATTTCTTATTGGAGACCATGGCTGATGGTTTTAGCAGTAAAAGAACAAGTTCCTTAAAGGTCAGGATTCTTGATTAAATTCGAACCGTACGCTATTTAACCATACATGCAGTTTGCTTACCTTCTATTAACTGTGCTTTCCTGTTTGCTGTCCATTCCAAGTGAAAAGGACCAATACCCTGCCTATCTTACCGGAAAAGTGATTGGCGTAACAGATGGAGATACAATTGATATTTTTTACAACAACAAGCCATTGCGAATAAGGCTGGAACATATTGATTGCCCGGAAATCCGGAAGCAACAACCCTTCGGAGCGCAAGCAAAAAAATTTACGTCGGATAAGTGTTTCGGGCAGACTGTCCGGGTGCTGCACAAAAATGAGGTGGACAGAAACAAGCGCCTGATCGGGGAAGTTATAAACGCACGGGGCCTGAATATAAACAAGGAATTGGTCAAAGGCCGGATTAGCCTGGCACTTCATTAAGTACTCTTCAAACCAGGAATATGCTGTCCTGGAAAAGAATGCCAGGGCCATAAAAGTTGGTCTTTGGAAAGACACCCATCCAACTCCGCCCTGGAATTGGAGGAAGCGATAATTTATTTTAGCAAGGAATATGCTATAGTTGCAAATAACAGCACTAAATGCAAAATAAGCCAGATTCTCTGATACAATGGTCGCGCTGACCAGCTCTTTTCCTGATCAAAAGGGTCTCCGATCAAGGCAATACCCAAGTAAATAATTGCCTCACCGGGATCTTTTTTGATTAATAGAAAATAGAGCCCCAGTAACAAAAATCCACCATAAATCAGTTTGTTATACGAGTTGGTATAAGTCATCTTATTGAGTTGAAAGTTTAAAAACATCCACACCTATGGCATATCCATAGGTTCTACCTTGTGGATTTTTGTAGATTCTGATTTTATTACAAGCTCTGCCGAGGTCGATTTTTTCCCAGCTCATGCCCCCGTTGCGAGTCTGGTATCCAGAGTTCATAGTTCCCACATATCCGACCTGTCCATTAATAAAACCTATTCCAAATTCCCTCGCAGTATAATCATCACATAAGTCGAGTTCTTTCCAGGTACGTCCTCCATCTACTGTTTTGGCTATACGTTGTTTGGTAGTGGACCGGTCGGGGTTATAATGCTGTATGGTTACATATCCGGTATCCCGGGTGGGGAAAGATACTTTCCAGGTGGTTTCATAAGGGCGGCCAGATTGATATCTTTTCTCCCAAGTCTTGCCTCCATCTTTTGTAAAGAGGATGACTGCATTGGACTGAGAAATGTCTTCATGAGAAGCGGCACAAACAATTCCTTCCTTTTTATTGAACATATCAATATCAAAAAGCATTTTGCATTCAGTCATCATGGATTGTGAGCGGAATGATTTCCCCTCATCTTCTGAAATCAGTAACATTGCCGGACTGCCAACACGACCTACTGCGTAAATCGAATGCCGGTAGGCGATAGAACCATGATTGATGTATTGCTCTCTGACAATATCTATGGCGCACAAGCCTTTTACAGCAGGACCTTCATAAGATACCGGTTTCCAGGAATAACCTCCATCATTGGTTTGATAAAGAGGGATCGTATCCTGCACATTCGGGAAATAATCCGTTCCTACATTGCCCGCAAAGCCATTCAGTGAATCCAGGAAGGCGATGCATCGAAAGAAGGTGCCGGGTTTAGTAAAACATTTTGCCCAGGTCTCCCCGCCATCAATGGTTTTGTAAATATTCCCCCCTCCATTTACATACCATCCTTTTTGCTCATTTATAAAACAGATATCATCTTGCTTCCCAGGGTAGCTTTCAGTACTGAGCTTTGTCCATTTTGGTGCTGAATAGTTTCTGATAGTGTCAGTATTGATTTTTGTTCTTGTAAAAACCGATAACAAATCTGTAGTTAGCGGATGATTGGATAATAACCTGTTTACCTGAATTGTATTCGTATATTCTTCTATTTTGGTAGTTGATCGTATCGATTTGTTATCGAATAAAGAAGAAATACAAAAGACTGTAAGCAGAATACTACATATATTAATCATAACATCAGGTTTTATCGTACTTATTTTAATCTTGTGTAAAGCACCGTATCACCCCTTTCTTTGTTTATAATAAGCAAACTTGTTTGACTAAATTCCATAATACTGTCCAGCCTTCCCTGACGATTTTCCGGTGCTACCCATAAGGAGCGACCATTATTTTTTAACTCCCATTTACCCTTTTGTGTCTCATACGGAGTTATGATCTCATAGGTCTGATCTTCATTATATTTATAAACTACAGAGTTTACCAGCTCTAATGTTGAAAGAAAATTTTCTTCCAACTGGTCTGCCAGTTTGGGATTATCTTTTCTTGTTACGCTTATTAATTTAACAGCTGTTTTTTCCTGGTGGGACTCGGCAATTTTCCAGCTTCCGATTACTGAATGTTGTTGACCAGAAAAGGAGGTCAATACTACGATTAGCAGGACTGACCCAATGAGTTTTCGGTACATAGTATTAAGTTTAGAACCTAAAGATGATAACTAAACTTTTTTCCGTCAACCATAATTACAGTAGTGCATAATACTGTACATCAGTGCGGAAAACTATAATCCCATGAGTTCTTTGAACTTAACAGATTGGCGCTGGCTTATGGGAATAATAGCTCCATTTTGTAATTCCACCTCCAGTGAATGATTAAAGGTTGGATATATGTTTCGGATGAAGTTGATATTAATAATATGCTGGCGACTGGCACGGAAAAAATGTTCTTCCGGTAATTTTGTTTCCAGGTAATTCAGGGATTTATGTAAAAGGGGTTTATTCTTTTGAAAATAGAAACGTGCATAATTGCCTACATTTTCAATCAAAAGGACTTCAGATAAGGGAACAAAAAAACAGGTTTCTCCATCTTTAATGAAGATTCTTTTATCGATTGGTACTTTTAAGTTTTTGACTGCCTCTGCGTTAAATTGCTTTCTTATTTTTTCAATCGCCTCCTCCAATCTTTTGGTATTGATGGGCTTTAAGAGGTAATCCAGTGCATTAAACTCAAATGCTTTGATCGCATATTCATCATAGGCGGTTACGAATATTACCAGCGGCGAATAGTCCAGTTCCTCCAGCAAGTCAAATCCGGATTTCCCAGGCATATGGATATCCAGAAATAATAGTTGGGGTTGTAAGGATTCTATTTTTTCCAATGCATCAGCTGCATTTTCGGCAGTTCCAATAATTTCAATGTCTGCATATTTTGCTAACATTGATTGAAACTCTGCAATAGCCAGTGGCTCATCATCTACCAAAAGTGTTTGAATTTTCATGCTACAGGAAGTTTAAGTTGTACGATCACCTGGTTTTCTTCCTGGTGAATGTCCAGCTTCGCGGAACCATTGTATAATTCTTCCAGGCGCTTATACACATGTACAAGTCCGATACCGTTATGTTCTGAAGGCTGATAGTTGCCCGAATTGGTTAGGGTAATCATAATGGCGGAAGAGTATGTTTCATTGACAGTAATATCCAGAAACCCTTGTCCCATATTTTTCGCAACTCCATGTTTGATGCCATTTTCCGCCAGTGTTAATACAATTGCTGGTGGAACAGGCACCTGCCACAGTTTTTCAGGAATCGAATAAGTAATCGATAACCTGGATCCAAATCTAAGTTTTTCAAGTTCCAGGTATTTACTTACTTCCTGCAATTCCTGTTTTAAAGGAATAAAGGTCTCTTTCCCATATTGTAAAGTAAATCGTAGCAACTCACTTAATTTAACAATTGCATCCCTGCTTTGTTCCGGGTTGATAACTACCAGCGCTTTGATACTGTTTAGAGCATTGAATAGAAAATGAGGATTCAATTGTGCTTTGAGAAGCTCCAGTTCAGTAGTTTTTGCCAGCGATTCAAGCACCAATTTTTCCTGCTGGATATGACTGTTTTGTTTAAGTATCTTATAGAGAAAATAGATGATTACCCAAACGCCTACATAACGCGCCCAATTGATCGTGGTACCTACCACTGTAATTAAATTCAAATCTTCCCAGTCCTGGCTGCCCCATACCAGTATCGGAATTTCTGTTAAAACAGTGATTGTAAAGGAAATAATCAGGGTTGCGAAAAATGCATAGACCCATATATAGGGGAGTGAGGATTCGAAAATTTTTCTTCTATTAATGATATATCTGAATCCGTGCGTAAGAATCATTCCTAATACCGCACATCCAACAAAAATGTAAAGAACAGTAGGCTCAAATTTCCTCACGATGAAGAAGGTATAGTTGATCACCTCAATCAAAACCATACTCATCCATCCCAATACCTGGCAGAGCCAATATTGCTGATTGTGGGAATTTGCCGGTGAAAACATGCATGAAATAACAGAAATCCGGGATGACCGCAATGAACTGTTACGCGAATGCCGAAAATCAGGGCTGAGTGAAATGGGTTGCAACTTCCAGCCTGTTCCCATCCGGATCCAATGTTTCAAATTCATAGTATCCATCTCCGGTAACGCGGGGCCCACTTAGAATCGGGAAACCCTGTTCAGCCAGTTCCCGGGCTTTTGTATCCACTTCTGCCATGGTTGCAACACCAAATGCAAAGTGGGTATACCCTGTTTGCATGGGGTCATTGCTGTTTTTGGGCTGATCAAGAATATCGGCCCGGGACATTAACTCCAGCCGGGCGCCGCTTTCAAAGCTGATAAAATAACTCTGGAACTGCTTTTTTTCCAGGTTATGTGTCCAGATGGCAATGTGTTCGATTTTCATAGAGTGTAAAATACTTACAATCCGAGAATCTTGGCATCTACCCGGAACAGCGATTCTATAGAACTCGCTGCTTTGGGTGGTATACTAACCAATAATACGGTTGTCTTTTGCCACATATCTCGCAAAACCCATCAGCGCCCCTGCTACCATAATGTTTCTGAACACATTCACCATTTCCAGTTCACTGTTCATCATAACCGTTTCCGACTGACCACCCATTGATCGAGGCAAATGTATTAGTAAGGCCATAAGCAACACGTATACTGCCATTAAGGTATAAGCCAGTTTATCAAATTTTCCAACCAATGCGCTTACTATGAATAGCAATATGAAAAGAGCAGTCAGGTAATTTAAGAAATAGGGAGCCGGAAAATAATCGGGTACCATTGCTGCTCCTACATCAGGCTTACCGAAATGCAGTCCAACATATAACAGGAAACTCAGTGGGAAAAGGTATTTTCCAATGTTTAATATCTGGTTCATTTTTACCCATTTTACTGATTTGGAAAAGGGATAAGGGGGCGAATTTCTACAGAACTGCCAGGATACTTAAGAATGGGACAGTTTGCACCCCAGGCTTCTACCTCTTCTATCTTATCAGATTTGCAGATGAGAAATCCGGAAACCAGTATGCTGTCCGATTGTTTATGCGGACCTTCCTGTACCAGTTCTTTAGCAACCAGTTTGCCCTGGTATTCCATTGGCGCTGTGTGAACCAGTTTTCCCTGCAAGGCTATGGTACCAATCCAGGACTGCCAATTGGGAAGATCGCTCGCCATATCTTCACTACTGGCAAAATAACCATCCGGTTTACTTGCATTCCGGAACAACAAAAGATACTCTTTCATACATTAATTTTTACTTTATTAATGCTGTAAAAGTCGAAGTATCTCAACAGGCAAAAAATGATAAAAGTCGATGTTTTAAAGCTGCGCTTTCAACCGGCTGAATACATCTTTATTGATGCCCAGATAGGAGGCAATCAATTTACTACTCACTCTGGTCATTAAATTGGGTCTGTTTTTTAGTAACCATTTTATCCGATCCAAAGAATTTAATGCCACAAATGAATTAATCCGGTAAACGGAGTTGGCATAGGATTGCTCAAGAATTTGTCGGTATACCTTATCAAATTGCGGAACTGCCTCCAGAAGTTTTTGAAAACTGGGCCGGTCTATTGAACAAATTTCGGCAGCTTCTATTGTCCTGATTTGTTCTGTGGCGGGTTGCTGAGATCCAAAACTGATGAGGTCACTGCACCAGTTGTCTTCCAATACAATATCTCTTGTATTTTCGTTTCCGTCTTCATTTACAAAAACCTGAAGAGCGCCACTGGATAAGAAATGCACATGCCTGCATACCTCTCCTTCCTTAAGGAGCCATTCATTTCGTTTTAGTTTTCGTTCTTTAAAATGGGATAATACATATTCCAGATTATCCAAATCGTTTCCTAGCCTGGAACAAATATGATCTTTCAGCTGTTGCAACATTGAAGCGATTTTTCTGAAATTAGTAAAAATAAAGTAGCCGCTTATGGAGAAACCATACAAGATTCAGAAATTTGAAGGTGCTTCCATGCATTATATTGAATTGGGTCCACAGGATGTAAAGCGACTCTCGAAAGCAGGAAACAAACGGGTTCTTTGTATCCTGAATGGTACGCTGCAAATTCATGCCGCTATTCAGAAAACCCGGGATGGATTGCACTACCTGATGATTGGATCCAAACACCTCAAGACGCTCGGAATAAAGGCTAATGCAACTGTTAAAGCTTCCATTGTTATTGATACCACTGAGTTTCAGTTCGATCTACCGGAGGAATTGGCAGAGGTGCTTGCAACAGACGATGTAGCCAATCAGATTTTTGCCGGACTTACCGATGGCAACAAACGTGGATTAATGGCCTTGGTTAATATGGTCAAGTCAAGCGATAAAAAAATCGAGCGTTCTTTACTTATTGCCGAAAAATTAAAACAGGGCATCACATCCCCTCAAAAGATCATGAAAAAATAAGCAGCCTGTTTATCATGATTTTTCATTAGTCGGAACTAATTGCAACTGGTCGATAATGTTATCCTTTCTTTTGTATTCGGCTCAATTTTGAATACCTATTTTATTCAAGTTGTGCTTATATGAAATCATTACGTGTAAGTAAGTGGATCCTGTACTTGGCTCTTTGCATCTATCTTTTTGCACCTGCCGGATGTAAAAAAGAGGATACGGAAGAAGTGGGAACAGGTGATGGCCAGGAAACTCCCGGTAAAATACCCGGACTGGGAGAAATGCCCGGAGAACCGGAAGGAACCCAGTTCAAGTTGCCAGCAGGGGTTCGACTGGTTGGTGAAATTGAAGGCCAGGAAGATGGCTCCTCTTCCCGCGACTGTCTGTTTGATGGCCAGGGTTTTAATGTTATCGTAAAGATGAAACTGAAAAGAGATTCCTCTACTTCAGGCCCCCTCACGGTTGAATTTCCTCCTGGTCTTGTAATTGTTTCCACTGCAGAGGGTTTTCAACATGGATTACTGGTTGAACGTATTGTTGTAACTATTCCACCTATTCAACCCGGACCGGGAGGTGATGAATGCCAGATAAGCCTGCTGCTGTTTTGCCTGAACAGTGCCAAACGCACCTCCGATGCAACAGCCAGGTATAAGTTTGGCCCGCTTACTTCTTCCAAACTCCTGCAGGATTTAATCAACCGTTTAAAAGGCAAAAAAATCAATTACCGCGAATTTGAGGATGGGGATCCTGTCTGGTTTGAGAACCAGGAAAAAATACAAGCTGCCATATGGCAACTCACAGATGGCAAGGGACTGAGAGAGCAAGATATTCAATACCTGAATGAATTACCCAACAGATAATCAAATCGTATGTATAATAAGTTCGCTGCTCAATTATTGATTGGATGTTTATTGATCACAGGTACTATATCCTGTACCGAAAAAGAAACTGAAGAACCTGGTTCAACCAGTGGTAAACTTACCGGAGTTGTTAAAAAGAGTGATGGTACTCCGTTAAACAATGTAACAATCATTGTTGATAACAGTATTCTTTTTAATTCCCGGTTCCTGGTTTGCATTTGCGCAACACAAGGTTCGATACAACAATCTCGAATATACCATTTACCTGAAGCCAGATAAAGAGCAGGGTTTTGGAAGAGAGGGCGGCATTCGCAATTTTACCTGGGTGCTGACAGGCACTATGCCTCAACCACTTTCGGGTACATTTGGCGGACTGGTTACATTTGATAATTTCCCTGGAGAGTTTGTTGAAAACGAGCGCGAAATTGTTTGGAAATTTGAACCGGTTGGTAATTTGATTGATGGCTCTACAGGTCCCACTATAACCACCAAATCTCCTGACGGTGATGC
>JALOMU010000217.1 GCA_025455285.1 Flavihumibacter sp. | reverse complement strand
TGGCGGAATTTTTCACGGTCTTCGGCTTTATCGATGGCTTTGATGTCTACACCGATCAGGCGCACACCATATTTTTCCCAAACACCGAGGTCTTCTGCTTCCTTGGCCAGGTTGAGTGCTGTTTGTCCGCCCATGGTAGGCAATACTGCATCAATCTGGTTTTCTTCCAGGATCTGTTCAATACTTTCTACTGTCAAAGGGAGAAGATACACCCGGTCCGCCATCATGGGATCGGTCATGATCGTAGCCGGGTTGCTGTTGATCAGGATTACCTTAATCCCTTCTTCGCGTAAACTACGTGCAGCCTGGGTTCCGGAATAATCGAATTCGCAGGCTTGTCCGATAATAATGGGTCCTGAACCGATGATCAGAACGGATTTGATGGAATTGTCTTTTGGCATGGTTGCGGAAAAATAAATTGCGCAAAAGTACGGTCCGGGAAGCAATTTTCCCTGATTAATTTTCACCCGCCTTCGTAAGCTCCGGTCGGGTGGCACTGGTCGGGTGAAAGGGTAAGGCATAAAAAAAGGCCCTCACCGTGGTGAAGGCCTGCTTTATGCGGAAGAGGTGCATTAACTGTTGTGATATGCTGCCATCTCGATGTCATCCAGCAAAACCTTCCCTTTTCGTACCTCCGCTTTGCGGATTGCACGGGATTGCTTTTCTTCCTGTTTACTCAGGATTCTGAACATCCATTTCTGGCGGGCCTCCTGACCTTTAAAAGCTCCTATCAGGGATCCCACTACCATTACCACCATCACTACTGCTTTTTGTTGGAATCTTTTCATACCATTCTATTTAACCTTTATAAAATCGCTGCCAGTCAAGCCTCATTGTTTAGACACTTAAATAACAACAAACGCTGTTCCATGTTTACAAAAGCCATACCTAAACCGCTCATTTATTTTAATTTAACAAGTTGTTTAAACAACTAAAAATTTGCCTCTCCTTTTTCCCTTTCCTCCATTTTCCCCTCTTCCATTCTTCCCTCTTCCATTCCTCCCTTCTTATCTTTACCGTTTTAACCAAAAATCAACAGATGATTCGACTTACCCTGGTGGCTCTTTTTCTCAGTTGCTTTGTACAGGCCCAGTTTCCGTCCAGTCCGGATTATCCCAAAGCTTATTTCAGTAATCCACTTTCCATCCCGATCAGCCTGAGTGGAAATTTCGGTGAGCTCCGTCCCAATCATTATCACATGGGACTTGACCTTAAAACGGAACGCCGTGAAAACCTGAAAGTGTTTGCTTCGGCGGAGGGCTATATCAGTCGGATCAAAGTGGAACCTGGCGGATTTGGAAGAGCTATTTATGTGAATCATCCAAATGGGTATACAACGGTTTATTGTCACCTGAATGATTTTTTTCCGGAACTGGAAAAATGGGTGAAAGAGTTGCAATACAGGAAAGAATCATGGTATCTGAACGATGAAGTGCCTGCCGAAAAATTTCCTGTAAAAAAAGGGCAGTTGCTTGCATACAGTGGTAATACCGGAGGTTCACAGGCTCCACATCTGCATTTTGAGATCAGACGAACTTCTGATGAAGTCAATCTGAATCCGATGTTGTTTGGTTTTCCGTTGGCAGACCAGACCAAACCTACTATTCTTCGGGTAGCCATCTATGATAGAACCAAATCCGTATATGAGCAATCTCCCAGGCTTGTTCCTGTCGTTAACAAAGGAATTGGAGAATACAGTACTGCCTTACAAACTGTGAGCACACCCAAAATAAGTCTGGCTCTGACAACCTATGATACACATTCCGGTTCCTCCAACCTAAATGGTGTTTTTGAAGCGGTTTTGTTTGATGAACAGCAACCGTTAGTAGGTTTCCGGATGGATCAGATCAGCTATGATGCCACCCGTTACCTGAATGCACATATCGATTATAAAACCAAACAGGGGGGTGGGCTTTACCTGCAGCACCTCAGTGAATTACCCGGTTATATCAATTCGGTTTATACCAGGTTTAATAGTGATGGGGTGGTGGATTTATCTGATGGGTTGGTACATGAATTATCAATCATAGTAAAAGATGCCTATGGAAATGCAAGCAGGGTTAAAGTGCCGGTAAAATTCAATGGAGTGCAAACACCCGGACTGGCATTACCAGGCAAACGCTTTTACCCTATGATGGTGGATATATTCGAATCAGAAGAATGCGAGTTTATCATTGGAGAAAGAACCTTGTATGATTCTGTCAGCCTGGTGCACAGAAAACAACCGGCAGTGGGAGCGGGTGTGGTTTCTTCCGTTCATACGATTGGAAGTCCTTCCATTCCCCTGCAGGATGCTATGATGGTTCGCATCCGGATGACCGAATCTCTTACGGATTTTCAAAAAACCAGAGTGATTATGCAGCGGATTGCCGGCACCCGAAAAGAGGTTCAGAGAGTGAGTTGGGAAGAAGATTGGGCGCTTGCCGGATTTCGTGAATTTGGATCTTTTCAATTGGTATTTGATACTACACCACCTGAAATTATTCCGGTCGGATTTAAAGATGGAGCCAACCTTTCAGCGGCATCGCGTGTTGTGTTTACCGTTACGGATAATTTTGGGAAATGGAAAGTGCTGAGAACGGAACTGGATGGGAAATGGATCCGGTTCACAAATGACAAGGGAAAAAATTTTATATATGTGTTTGATGAACATTGTCCTCCTGGTGACCATGAACTAAGAATCCTGGCAGTTGATGAAGCGGGGAATGAAAGGGAAGTGAAGTGGAGGATAAGGAGGTAGGGAAGAAAGGAGGAATGGAAGAGGGAGAAAAGGAAGAATAAACTCTATGAATACATTGGAAGTGGGCGTTAAGGCGCCGGCATTTAGTGGAAAAGATCAGAATGGGAAAACAGTAAAGCTTGCTGATTTTAAAGGGAAAAAGGTAGCCCTTTATTTTTATCCGCAGGATATGACACCAACCTGTACGGTGCAAGCCTGCAATCTGCGGGATAATTACGGCCTGCTTCAGGCAAATGGAATCCAGGTGATCGGAATATCACCGGATGAAGTGAGCAGTCACAAAAAATTTGAAGAACGCCATCAATTGCCCTTTCCTTTGATAGCTGATCCGAAACATACCATCATCGAAAAATTCGGTGTTTGGGGGGAGAAACAATTATATGGCCGTAAATACATGGGGCTGCACAGAACTACCTTTCTGATCGATGAAAAAGGGATCATAATAAAAGTGTTTCTGAAACCTAAAAGCAAGCAGCACGCAGAAGAAATTCTTGCATTTTATAAAAGCTGACAGATCCCCGTTTTTGGGGAGCATCCGAACTGATATTATTTGATTACTTTGTACTGTCTAGTGTCAGTTTAGAATGTCACGCTTTCTGCTTCCACCTGTTTTATGGCTGCTTTTCGTGCAAGCGTATGGGCAGCATACTGCCTTTCGGCTCAGAACAATACGTGTAGAACATGGCTTATCGAATAATCGGGTAAATTGTATTCTTCAGGACCAGCTGGGTTTTACCTGGGTAGGTACCGACGACGGACTCAATCGATTTGATGGTAATGCCTTTACTGTTTTCCAGCATGAACCAGGTAATAAACAGAGTATTGGTGGTAATATCATTCAGGATCTGTGTGAAGATAAAGATGGAAGGCTTTGGATTGCAACAGGAGATGGGGGATTATGCCGATATGACCGTTATGCTGAACCTTCCCATCGATTCAAAAATTTTCGTCATTTACCTGGAGACAGCAATTCAATTCCAGTCAATACGATCAATGCAGTTTTATACGATACCAGTGGTAAAATCTGGATGGCGACCAGTGGTGCCGGAATTGTTCAGTTTGATATCTTCAAGGAAAAGTTTACCAGGATAAACAGTCCGCTTCGATCAACCATTACTGATATTTCTTATGACCAAAACCAGCTGATCTGGGCCGGTACCCAGGGTGGAGGTTTTTTTAAATTGGATCCAAAATCGCTTCAAATATGGTATGATCCCGAATATATAAATCCATATAAAAAACTGCCCCATGTTACGGTTTCCAGTATCTATACGGATACTGAATTGAATGTATGGCTGGCCTCCTGGGATCCTACGATTTATAAGGGCAGTGCTTGTGATTTATTGACTAAACCAGTCGTTATACCACAAAAACAACTGGATGAAGCGGATGAAGCAACCTGTTTTGTGAATCAGGGTCCGCATACGCTTTGGGTAGGAACCAAAAAATCAGGATTGCTTATTTATGATACAAAATCAGGAAAATGGACTTCAGTAAAAAATACCGATTCGGACCTGGCATCCAATACTATCCATTGTTTATATAAAGATCCATTAAATGATATTTGGATTGGGACGTCTGAAGGGATGAGTCTTTATACACAGGCAGATAAATCAATACTTACACCCATTAAACTACCAGCCAATTCTGGGAGAAAAAATGGTCAGGTGTATGATTTTCTGCCAATTTCTGACA
>JALOMU010000216.1 GCA_025455285.1 Flavihumibacter sp. | reverse complement strand
ATCGTATTGATCGCGGGCAGTACGTGGAAGGGTTTTACCAAAAACCGAATTGGTCAGATTACAGGTAAATCCTGAACAGTCAACACCCTGTTTGGTGTTGCCACCAAACCTGTAACGGGTTCCATACCAGTCTTCTATAAATTGCAATAAAGATAAATTGGTCAGATATTCAACCGGTTGATCCAATAACACTGCATATTTAAAATGCAGTTCTGTACTGTTTTCAATGTTGCCGTATACACCTGTGGCCCTTGCTTCAGCCGGCGATCCGAACCATCCGGTATTGGGATGATTGGGATCAGATGGTCCTTCTTCCCCAGGCGTCATTGAGATTCCATCAATAAAGCGGTGATCCCCGGGCACACTGGGTTTTGTTCGTTTCACCGTTGGTGATGACCCACTGCTTTGGGTGGACTTTGAGGCACCGCACCCTGCCATTAAAAATGCGGTGCTGATTACATAAACAATTTTACTCAAGGATATCTATTTTAAAAACAACTGTGCAAAAATAACGAATTAGTATTTTACGGGCGGGCGGTAAAATTTTGTTACTTGCAGATCTATGTCCAGGTTTTCTCATCTTCACTGCCATACCCAATATTCACTGCTGGATGGTGCGGCCAATATCCAGTCTCTTTACAAAAAAGCGATCAAGAATAATATGCCCGCCATTGCCATTACGGATCATGGCAATATGTTCGGTGCATTTGAATTTGTTTCAGAAGCCTATAAACACAAGGGCGAAGACGGCAAACCACTTGTGAAGCCCGTGGTTGGTTGCGAATTTTATGTGGTAAAAGACCGCCATCGCAAGTCCTTTACCAAAGAACAGAAGGATGAACGCTACCACCAGGTATTGCTGGCCAAAAACGCAGTTGGCTATCAGAACCTGATCAAACTAACTTCTCTCGGATATACGGAAGGCATGTATTCCAAATATCCCCGCATCGATAAAGAACTCATTGAGAAATATCACGAAGGTCTGATTGCAACCACTTGTTGCATTGGCGCCTATGTACCGCAAACCATTTTGCACGAATCAGAAGAAGCGGCAGAAAAAGAATTCAAATGGTGGCTGGATATGTTTGGTGAAGATTATTTCATCGAACTGCAGCGCCATAACATGAAGGAGCAGGAACAGATCAACCAGGTTCTTTTGAAGTTTGCCAAAAAATACAACGTTCCAGTTATCGCTACCAATGATAGCCACTACACCGATAAAGACGATGCCAATGCGCACGATATCCTGCTTTGCATCAATACAGGCGAAAAGCAGAGCACGCCTGGCTTTGATGACTTTGTGAACGATGATGCAGCAGTAAAGAACCGTCGCTTTAAATTCCCCAATGATCAGTTCTACTTTAAGAGTACCGAAGAAATGTCGGCACTTTTCAGCGATATTCCGGAAGCGATTGACAATACAAATTTGATCGTTGACCGGGTTGAATTGCTGAACCTCAAGAAAGACATCCTGCTACCCGCCTTCCCGATTCCAAAAGAATTTCAGGTGCACGCTGATTCCAACCTCAACCAGTGGGAATACCTCCGTCACCTGACCTATGAAGGTGCAAAAATGCGATACACGGATATTACACCGGATATCCAGGAACGACTCGACTTTGAATTGTTCACCATCAAGACCATGGGGTTTGCCGGCTACTTCCTGATTGTGAGTGATTTCATCCGTGCAGGACGAGACCTTGGTGTTTTCGTTGGCCCTGGACGTGGTTCTGCAGCAGGTAGTGCAGTTGCTTATTGCATCGGGATCACTAATATAGATCCAATTAAATACAACCTGCTGTTCGAACGATTCCTGAACCCCGACCGTAAGAGCATGCCCGATATCGATACCGATTTCGATGATGATGGCCGGCAGAAAGTGATTGACTACGTGGTTCAGAAATATGGCAAAAACCAGGTGGCGCAAATCGTTACCTATGGTACCATGGCTGCCAAAATGAGTATCAAGGACGTAGCACGCGTTTTGGATTTGCCACTTTCGGAATCGAATGCCCTGGCCAAACTGGTGCCGGATAAACCGGGCATCGAATTGGGTCGGGTACTGAAAGCTCCGCTCACAGAAAAAGACGGAGAAAAATCACTGGAAGCAAAAGAACAACTTGCACCGGAAGACATGGAGAATGTACGCCAGCTTCGTGCGATTTACAGCGGCTCCGACTTAAGAGCTCACGTATTACAGGAAGCGGAACGCCTGGAAGGATCTGTCCGAAATACCGGTTTGCATGCAGCAGGTATCATCATCGCTCCGGATGATTTGATGAACATCATTCCGGTTTGTACTGCCAAAGACTCAGAACTTCTGGTAACCCAAATTGAAGGCAGCATCATTGAGGAAGCAGGGGTTATCAAAATGGACTTCCTGGGATTGAAAACCCTCACGATTATCAAGAACGCCCTCGCCATGATCAAGGAAAATCATGGGGTGGAAATTGTGATTGACGACATTCCATTAGACGATCAAGCCACGTTTGAACTCTATCAACGGGCAGATACGATTGGTACGTTTCAGTTTGAAAGTCCGGGTATGCAGAAATACCTCCGCGACCTCAAACCCGACCAGTTTGCTGATCTTATTGCGATGAACGCTCTCTACCGACCGGGACCACTGGCCTATATCCCGAATTTCATTGACCGGAAACATGGCAGGGAAGAAATTGCCTATGACCTTCCGGAAATGGCCGACTACCTGCAGGAAACCTATGGTATTACCGTTTACCAGGAACAGGTGATGTTACTGGCTCAGAGCCTGGCCGGATTCAGCAAAGGCGATGCCGACGTACTCCGGAAAGCAATGGGTAAAAAGCAGAAATCGGTTCTGGATAAAATGAAAGCCCAGTTTGTTGAGGGGGCTATGAAAAAAGGGCATCCCAAAGACAAGCTGGAAAAAATCTGGACAGACTGGGAGGCATTTGCACAATATGCGTTTAATAAATCGCATTCCACCTGTTATGCATTTGTAGCTTACCAGACCGCTTATTTGAAATCCCATTATCCCTCTGAATACATGGCGGCCGTTTTAAATAACGCCGGCAGTATAGAAAAAATTACCTTCTTCATGGAAGAATGTAAGCGCATGGGACTGGAAGTATTGGGACCTGACATCAACGAATCGAAAAAGGGATTCGCAGTGAATCAGGAAGGTGCTATCCGGTTTGGCCTGGGAGGATTGAAAGGCGTTGGAGAGGCAGCGGTTGATAGCATTATCAGTGAAAGAGCGCAGGCCGGTCCATACATTTCGATCTTCGATATGATTAAACGAATCAACCAGCGGTCGGTGAACAAAAAAACCCTGGAAAGTCTGGCCTATGCGGGGGCGTTTGATTGTTTCCCGGAATTGCACCGGGCACAGTACTTTTTCATTCCGCAGGGTGATACCAGCACGGGCCTCGAAAAGATCATCAAATACGGAAATATTTACCAGGCACAATCACAGGGTACTACCAACACCCTTTTCGGTGATCTGCCGGCAGTACTTGACATACCTGCTCCAAAAATCCCGGCCTGTGATCCCTGGTCCTTAACCGACCGGCTGGAAAAGGAAAAAGAAGTGACTGGCATCTTCATGAGTGGTCACCCGCTTGACAATTTCCGCTTTGAGATGAAACACTACGGCATTCTGCCAATATCCGAATTCCTGGAAGTGCTGGAGAGTACCACCCTTCAGTCAAGCGGTAAACAATACCGGCTGGCAGGCCTTGTACTAGACGGACAACACCGGCAGACCCGCACGGGCAGAAGTTTTGGATCCCTTAGCCTGGAGGATTACTCCGGCAAAACGGAGATCATGTTATGGGGCGATGATTACATGCGATTCAAGGACTACCTCGAAAAGGGCAAGATTATCTTTGTAGTAGGGTCCTTTAAAAACCGATTCAATTCCGATAAATATGAATTTAAAGTGGAGCGGATCAGCCTTTTGGAGTCCATCAAACATGGCATGACCAAACAGGTAACACTCTTTGTGGAACCCAGGCATGTAACAGAGGAAATGATCAGCTTCCTTGAAGGAAACCTGGTGAAATACAAAGGCGGGAGCACTTCGCTGAGAATCAATTTAATGGATGTTAAGAACCAGCGGTTAACAAGTTTGTACAGCCTTGGGGCGGGAATCAATATGAATGACGAATTGGCGGTTTGGATCCAGGGCAGGCCGGAAATCGAGGTAAAAATTGACACAACTTAACAGTACTTAACAATTGGCTATGTCATAACAGCCCCTTTCAACCAACGGAACTATTTTTGCGTTTAAAGAGTTATCAAATAAACATCATAAAATACAGAATCATGGCTTTAGAATTCACCGATTCCAATTTCCAGACTGAAGTACTGGAGTCTGATAAATTAAGTGTTATTGACTTTTGGGCAGAATGGTGTGGCCCTTGCCGCGCTATTGGTCCGGTTATCGAAGAACTTTCCAAAGAGTA
>JALOMU010000215.1 GCA_025455285.1 Flavihumibacter sp. | reverse complement strand
CTCTTTATTGAGCCAGCTTCCTCCAGGGGATCGTGAACTCGCCTGGGCAGAAATGAAAGCGATCAACGATAGTGTGGTGGCAAGCCTGCCAGCCGGATCAATAAAGGAGGAGTTCAAAGCCAATTTTGTTATCAACTATGAACAAATCAAATCCTTGCCTCCCATTACCGGAATTCCAGTGTATGTAATTACCAGTACGAAAGAAACTCCCGAAACTCCCGGCTTTGTAAAAAACATCCAGAAAGCCCTTCACCAGGAATGGGCAACGCAGGCAGCCAGCAAGGGAAAATTTGTGGAGACCAGTAAAAGCGGACACTTCATTCAGTTGGAGGAACCTTTATTGGTAAAGCAGGGAATCCAATGGGTGCTGAATAAATAATTTTTCAAACTAAACCTGCAGTTTATCTTTAAATGGTAAACTGCAGGTTGTGCATAGGACCAAAAAAATGATATTTTACTTTTTGTTTTATGTCACCCTGGGTTTTATTATCAGTGTATTACAGCAAATTGTTCTGAAGGGTTTCCCGCTGCGGTTTGATACTTATTTCTGGGAGGAGTGGCTGGGTAGTTCTATTTATATCTTCTTATATATCCAGATGCAAAGGAAGATCTTAAGTTCCTTCACAACAGCCTTCAAAAAAGCAGAAAAATCGGTTCCCTTATTAACCCGCTATTTTTTGATCCTGCAGGTTGCTGGCTTTGTTTTATTGATGGTTTTTAGTACCCTATTCACCGCAATATTGCATGGAAAAATAAACATCCGATTAAAGGATATCGTAGAATTAAGATTCATTTTTGTTTATTTCTTTTTTATTCATTCAGTGGTCTATGTTACCGGGGTGGCCCTCCGATTGTACAGATTGTATATAAAAGAAAAAGATGCAAAACATTATGCGGAAAAATCTTTTTTATCAGCCCAGTTGAATATGCTTCGCCAGCAGTTGAATCCACATTTCCTGTTTAACAACCTGAATATAATCGCATCTACCATTAACAGCAATCCGAAATTGGCCTATGATTTCACCAGGAGCATGGCTTCTTTTTACAGGAAAGTGTTGGAAGCAGAAAATGCAGGTTGGGTATTGGTTAAAGATGAACTGAGCACAATTGAGGCCTACCTCTATATGTTAAGTGTGCGTTTTGAAGAAAAAATATCCTTTAAGATTGAAGTTTCAGCATTCGTAAAAAACAATTGTTCCATACCCGATTTTGTTTTGCAACCCATTGTTGAAAATGCGATTAAACACAATTCCTTTAGTAAAGCCAATCCACTTGTAATTGAAATTATCAATAAAGACGATGAAACCTTACTTATTAAAAACAGCTATTTACCGAAACAGGGAGTAGATGACAGTCTGGGTATTGGTTGGTTTAATATTGAAAGCCGGTACAAATACCTGGAAGCAAAAGCACCTTTAAAATATATTGAAGACAATTGGTTTATGGTAGAGGTAAGCTTACTAAAAAAAATTGGAAGTTGAACTATGCAACAGGTAGTCATCATTGAAGATGAAAAATATGCCGCCGTTTATCTGCAGGAGTTACTGGAAAAACTAGCTCCCGACATGCAGGTGGTTGCTGTGCTGGAGAATGTATCGGATGCCATTAAAAAATTGCCGGCACTAAATCCGGATTTGATCCTGGCAGATATTCAGCTGGAAGATGGGATTTCCTTTCAAATCTTTGAAGCACTTAACTGGACGAAGCCGGTAATCTTTATTACAGCCTACGATTCTTATGCCATACGAGCCTTCAAGGTGAATGGAATTGATTACCTGCTGAAACCGTATGATGAAGAGGAATTGAGCCAGGCACTGGAAAAATTCAGAAGGATGGCGCACCCCGAATTCATACAGAATCTGAAAGCAATGCTGCAACAGGTTAAGTTACCGGCTCCGGGTTCCAGTTTCAAAGAACGATTTGCCATTACACTTGGAAGCAGGATTGTATCAGTGCCTGTTCAGGATGTTGCTTATTTCTTTTATGCGAACCGAACCACCCATCTTGTTCAAATGGATGGACAAAAATATCCCTATTCTGAAAGCCTGGACAGTTTGTATAATCTATTAAATCCAACGCAATTCTTCAGAGCCAACCGGAATTATATTATCCATCACCGGTCCATTGATAAAATTGAAAATCATGCAGGCAGGAATATCGTTGTTTATTTATCCCCCTTGCCGTCCGAGGGCTCTATATCCATAAGCAAGGATCGAATTACAGAGTTTAAATATTGGCTGGATGCTTAAATCTGTATCACCTGTACTGTTTCATAATGCCAGGAATTGGAGGAAACAATTGCTCCGGTAGTAGTTAGTAATATCCTTAACTGGTTAAAAAAGCTGCATTAAAACCTCAGCAGGCTAAAATGGTAATCAAATTTTGATAAACCAAAACCGGTATGTTCGCGCGATAACAGGTACCATGCATCTCCTGATCCAACTGTTTTTGGCGTAAGCAGGCCCATTCCCTTTGGTATGCCGCTAAGCACAGACCTGGACATTTTACCAGTTTGGTAATCGATTTTCAACAGGTGAGGGTTACCGGTTGCTCCTCCGGCCCTGCTGACTTTTGCATCCGGAGTAGTAACATTGGAATTATCAGAATCATCATTGAAGAGGACATAAAAAGCATCCTGTCGGGCAATAGTTGCTATTGAACCGTATAGGCCACTGCTTGTACCTGGGAAATGATCAAAAGGTTTCCAGAAGGATAAATTCCACCAGTAGTTTCCTGCATTCACCATGGTAATCTGATTTTTTGGAAGAAGAGTTGTCCAATTTATTTTATCAGTTGGGTTGAACTGTACAATTAGCAAATCGCGATAAAATAAATCCGTCCGGTAGTAAGCTCGCCCATTCGACTCTACTCTGCTCATATCCATTTCCCTGTAACTTTCCGCAACTAAAATACTGTTCTTACCATCAGGAGTACTGCTTATGTTTTTGAGCCTAAAGCTATTGTCTTCGTTTAGTTTTTTTGTAATGGCGGGATCCAGATTGGTAAAGGGCAGGTACTTCTCTGTAATAGTAGTTGTGGTATTTAAATCTAATAGTTTGTAATAAACCCCAGACAATATTCTTTCTGTAGGATTATTGGCATAAAAGCCAATCATTTCGATTTGCTTTTTGGCATTTTCCTTTATGTAAGAAACCATTGGCAGACGCTCCTTTACTTCTTCAGTTTGTTCGGCAATTTTTTTCCCTTTTAAATCAAAAAATTTTGAACTGAAGCCCGCTAACTGGTAGCGCTTTTTCCTTCCTTCCTGTATTTCAGTCATAAGGTTTCCTCTTACCAGGATCGTTTCATTACTCAGCAACCATAAACCAGTACGATCCAAACTCTTGCTATTCGATTGAAGCGACAATGAAATAACCGGTGTCGCTTTTAAATCCAGGTCAACAACAGCAGCCTGAATTGCAGGATTTTCTTTTTCACCTTCCACTACCAAAAGGAATCGACTGGAATCTTCAGCAACAATTACCGTAGTTAAAACCCGGTCATAATCTTTATTAATTGGAAATGCCCCGAGCATCCGGGTTTCTCCTTTCGGTTGCAGATTCTCCTTATTTATTTCTGTCGCATAAAAAGAAAGTTCGGTTTTCGAAGACTTCTCTGTTGTAAAAATAAAAATCCTGTCTTTTACGAAGTGAAAAGCGACCCAGTCCCGCTTCTCAATCTGGTCTTTATAAACCGATGTTTTCTCAGGTTCTAGCGTTTCCTTACTGATTCGGGTCAAGGAAGGAATGTTCACTATTTTCTGAGATTGACTTATCATGAATTTCGTATGAAGCGATTGCAGGTACAGAAATTTATCATCCGATCCAATTACGGTGGTTCCAAAATTTCCAACATTTAATTTAAAGGAGTTTGCGGCTGCTTTTTGGATTCTTTGACTGATTGCAATTTGACATAACAAAAGCAGCAGAATAAGGCCTGGGATTTTTTTCATGGGTAGTTTATTGGCCGTGAAAATATGGATTTCAGCAATACGTACTGATAAGAATTATTTTTATAAATTAAACGCGGTTTCAAACAAACGTTTTATTAATTGTCTTTTGTTTGAAATGCAGTTTGATACAACCCGTATAAAAGCAGCACAGCAGCAGCAAGAATGGAAACGGTAAGACTTACCAATAAAAAACTGATAATTAACTCAAGTAATTTTGGGCCTTCTGCTCCACCGGCAATTGGCATCATTTTCTCTGCACCCGTAAAGCCTGCCAACAGCACTGCTGCAAAATTGGCAAAACCCGCATAGAGCACCAGCAGGTAAATCAGATTCAGCATTCTAGGAGGGCACTTGATTTTCGGCCAGATCAGACCAAGAATCATCAGGAACAGACCGTTTAAAATGCCCTCCAAATGCGCACTCAGCCCCATTCGTTGATTGATTTCTTATTGGAGACCATGGCTGATGGTTTTAGCAGTAAAAGAACAAGTTC
>JALOMU010000214.1 GCA_025455285.1 Flavihumibacter sp. | reverse complement strand
GGCTTCCGGCGCAATACCTGCTGAATTTCCCGCCAGGTAAACTTTTTCACCTACTTCTATTTCTTCGATTTCCAGTTGCGCACCTGCGGCTAAGATGATTTCCAGGGTGAACTTAGATACATATAGTTATATTTATAGTTGGAATAGTAAATATAAAAATAGTTTATATGCTAATCTTCTTTTCCATACTGGCTATTCTGCTGATTGCCGGACTGTTTTATATGCAGCAGCCGATTTTTGGCAAAGCACCCGAAGGCAAACGATTGGAGCGCATCCGGCAGTCGCGCAATTTCAGGAAGGGGAAATTTCAAAACCTCAGCCATACGCCCAATCTTACGAAAGGCTACTCCTTTGCAGGTGTATTGTATGATTTTTTCTTTAAAAAAGTACCGGATAAAATTCCTGCCGGCTTCGTTCCTTCTGTGAAAACGGATTTACATGCATTACCAGTAGACAGCAACCTGTTGGTTTGGTTTGGTCATTCTTCCTATTATCTGCAGATCAATGGCTTGAGGATATTGGTGGATCCGGTTTTTAGTAGCAATGCCTCACCCATTCCGGGCACTACCAGGGCTTTTGCGGGTTCCAATGAATACCAGGTGAAGGATATTCCGGAGCTGGATTATCTGTTAATCAGTCATGATCATTACGATCACCTGGACTATAAAACCGTAGTAGCGCTTCAGCCGAACGTGAAAAAAGTGATTACCGGTTTAGGAGTTGGTGCGCATTTGGAATACTGGGGGTATGCTCCTGAACAGCTTATTGAAATGGATTGGGAGGATTCTATTACACTTTCCAATGGCAGCCTGCTGCATGCTTTGCCAGCCCGCCATTTCAGTGGCAGAACCTTCACCCGAAACAAAACACTCTGGCTTGCATTTTTGCTGGAGGCTGGATCACAGAAACTATACCTGGGTGGTGATAGTGGATATGACAGTCATTTTGCAGCCATAGGTAAAAGATTTGGTGAAATAGATCTGGCCATTTTGGAGAATGGTCAGTACAACCTGGCCTGGCAGGCCATTCATTGTTTACCAGAGGAAGTGCTGAAAGCTGCTAAGGACCTGAATGCGAAAAAAGTGCTGCCGGTTCACAGCTCCAAATTTTCGCTGGCGCTTCACAGTTGGGATGAGCCATTGAAGGAATTGCATCGCCTCAATGAAACCTACCAGGTCAAGCTCTTAACTCCCAGAATTGGTGAACTGGTGAATCTAGACAGTGAGGATCATACTTTCACCCATTGGTGGAGAAAATAATCACCGGATGGGATGAATAAAATAAAATGTCTCTGGCATATTAGTCAGAATAGCCAAACAGGTTGCATTTTCACAATCATAGGTGGGAGGGTTTTTTGAAATCAGTACTTTGAAAGAACTGGGTTCAAAGCTCCCATCATTGTTCGGATATAGATTGGTATTTGAATATTCTGAGCAAAGTAACTGGCTTGAAAACAGGCCATCGTATTCTTTCCCTTTGTAAGTAAAATTCTGCTCTCCGTATTTTTTAAGTGACTCTTCCTGGATTTCAAAGATAACGGAACCGCATAGGGCATCAATAGCTTTTACGGTAACAATTGTTTCTCCGGTTAGTTCCTGCTGTTGATTTACTTTCTGGCAGGCGGTAAAAAATAACGCAGATGTTAATAACGCAAGACAAAGCTTTCGCATATACATTAAATTTTGGTTCTCTTGTAAGGCTTGACAAAAGCTTTTTCAATAGCGTTGCATCCCTACCGTATTTATAGTAGTTTTAAACCATGGCAACTGTTTCGCTCAAGGATATTGCTGAAAAGGCCGGTGTTTCGGTCACCCTGGTTTCCTACGTGCTTAATAATCAGCATGAAAACCGGATTAAAAAGGAAACTGCGGATAAGATTCGGAAAGTGGCAAAATCACTTCATTACCAGAAAAATATTGTCGCGCGGAGTCTGAAGACCAATAAAACCCAGAGTATTGGTCTGATTGTTTCGGATATCGCTAATCCTTTTTTTGCGCAGTTGGCACGTTGTATTGAAGATGAAGCTGATCGCCAGGGTTATGCCGTCATTTTTGGCAGTTCGGATGAAGATCCCGCTAAATTTAAAAGGGTACTTGATTTTATGTCCACCCGCCAGGTGGATGGCCTGATCATTGCGGCACCTGCGGGAAGTGAGTCATTCATCCGAAGTTTAAAAAAATCAAAGGTTCCATTCATATTAATCGATCGCTATTTCCCGGGTATATCCTGTGATTACGTGGGACTGAATAATTTTGACGCCGCGCAACTGGCAATCCGGCAATTGCTGTCGCAAAAGAAAACCCGGATTGGTATGCTTGCCTTCAATAATCCTTTGCATACACTTCAGGAGCGAACACGGGGGTATGAAGAAGCTCTGCGGTCAGCAGGCATACGGCTGGAAAAGTCAAGGGTTAAGCAATTGGGTACTTCTGTTAGTTATGCGGAGGTAAAAGCAGCTATGGATGCTTTACTCGACCAACCTAAACCGATCGATGCCATCTTTTGCGCTTCCAATCTAATGTCGGGCTATTGTCTACAATACATTCACGCGAAGCGAATAAAAGTGCCGGATCGTATTGCCCTGATAGGGTTTGATAGTCTGGATGATTTTGAATTATTTGATGCGCCCTATGCGTATATACGGCAACCTATACAGCAGATGGGATCTTTGGCCATTCAACGCTTACTCTCCAAACTAAATGGAACAATCAAAGCTGCTTTTCTGGAATTACAGGCCGAGCTTATTGTAAAGCAGCCGGCAAGACTTCCTGAATAAATAGCTTAATGGGCAGGCAGAAAAGCAGGAGGCGAGCTTTCTTCCGATTTGTATTTCAGGATGAAAACTACGCTTAATACCAATCCGCCTAACGCCATAATCGCTCCAGCCAGTGAAGGATAATTGAATCCTAATCCATACGCAAGCGGGAGTCCGCCAAAATAAGCGCCCAGTGAATTGGCCACATTAAATGCAGCCTGCATGAATGCGGCACCCATGCGGGCGGAATCTTTTGCGGTGGTAATCATCAGCATATTAATGGGAGAGGAGACCGCCATGGCCAGTAATCCGCAGAGAAAGGTCAGTATCAACGAAAAGTATTGATTATCTGAAAAGAAGAACACTGCGAGTAAGGTGATAACCTGCAGCAGGAAAAGCAGTATGGCTGCTTTATCTGCCCGCATCTTATCTGCGAGAATACCACCCAGGATATTTCCGATGACCATTCCAATTCCGGCGAGTAACATGATATAAGGAACAAAGGAAGGAGAGAAGCGGGAAACATGGATAGAAAGGGGAGCTACATAACTGAACCAGGCAAAGAGGCCGCCGAAGCCGATGGCAGTAATGAGCAGGATCAACCAGGCTTTACCGGTTTTGAAAAACTGCAATTCTGATTTTACAGAACTCGTGGAATCTACTTGTTGATCGGGTAACCATTTGTGGATGAAGAAAACGGTAACAGCGCCGATCAATGCTACAAAGAGGAATGCGAATCTCCAGCTAAGTGCTTGTCCCACCAAAGTAACCAGCGGTACCATTGCAAGGTTGGCAACTGTCAAACCTAAAAACATCATGGCAATAGACTGGGCCTGTTTACCTTCTTTCGCCAGTTGAGAGGCAACAACGGCTCCAATACCAAAAAAAGCTCCGTGTGGTAGTCCGGATAAAAAGCGCAGTACGATCAGCGAATTGAAATTCGGTGCGAGTCCGGATAGTCCATTGAATAGTGTAAATATGACCATCAGGGCCAGTAATGTTTTTTTGGGATTGTACCTGGTTGATATTGCAACCAGTAAAGGAGCGCCAATTACTACGCCCAGCGCATACGCAGAAATCAGGTAACCGGCGCTGGGAATACTTACACCCATCGCGGCTGCTACTTCAGGCAGCAGACCCATGATCACGAATTCGGTGGTGCCTATTCCAAGTCCGCCAAGGGTGAGTGGGAAAATATACTTATTCATATAACGCCGCTTTGTAGTTCAAAATGTTGAAACGTTTCAACAAATTTACAATACTTTGTGTATATCGTACACAAATGGGTATGAAAAAAATTTGTTAATCGAAACGGGAGCGGGTTTGGGTTCTGTTTTGAATCCCTGAAGCGTTGATTTACAATTGGGTAGTAATTTCTTTTGACGAACATATCTTGTTTCAAAAAAAATTGGAGGTGAATATGGAAGTTCTATATTTGCAATAATGTTGCAAAAAATAGGGATTCAAATAGGTTGAAAATTGACCTACGATATAAAAAGCTCGTGGCAGGTTTACTGCTCCTACTGTATTGCTTTATTTCATTACCTGTAATACTGTGGCACCATCATGTTCACTCCGAATGCCAACAGGATTTTAAGCAGGAAACTACCAACTCGGTATCCAAACTAAACGGGGGCGAGTCTAAGTCCTGTTCTGTTTGTGATCACGAATATGCAACCTATACAGATGAACATGGTTTCCGATTCCTTTCTGCAGTAGTTTCCTGGGAAACTACCTCGCCAACAACGATTCATGAGCTAAGACGATATGAGCTTTCGAATCAATCGTATCGGGGGCCACCT
>JALOMU010000213.1 GCA_025455285.1 Flavihumibacter sp. | reverse complement strand
TCGGTGAGGGTGTTGTTTTTGATCTCTACTTCTTTTGAATAACCCCTGATTCGTTGCCTTTTTTTGTCCCAGTCTTGGCGACCAATGATGTAGATGCCTGTGGCTATATCGGACCTGGCACCAACGCCATTGACCCTTATTCTTATGTAGATGTAGTGTGGGTCGGTGTAGGGGTTTTTCTTTGAATTGAACCTTACTTTGAACCGTATTATCAGCCGTTGGCAGGTTTTTTTTATGAGCGTATTGCGCTCATTGACAGGAAATTGCGAGTTGAGAAAGCCTACGATACTGGTGGGACGCTCTATCATTTCGGGCTCGAGCGATAGGGGCGGTGTTTTGATTCGTTTTGTCATTTTTTTGGTTACTTTTGTGTGTTTTCGATGTTTTTCTTGACAAAAACCCTCGCTGATTGTGTTGGCGGGGGTTTTTTGGTATCAAAATAGGTCGCTTTTGCCACCTGGCCAGTTGGGTGATACTCGAACAGACCTGTTATACACAAATCGGATTCCATTTGCGGCGTTTTTGGCTCACAGGTAATTAAACTTCGAATAGCACCAGTGCTGTCTACTAAAGTTATTTCTACATACCTGGTTTTCGCTGCTCCTGATGGGTCTTTCACAGCGGTAATTTTTTTGATCCTTGCAGCCTGTCGGATAGCTTTTGTATTGAGCAATGTGTCTGAAAGTTGACCAAGACCTGCACCTTGGGGATAACCATGCGATCGTATTTGAGCAGCAGATTCCGGAAGGCAGGCAGCTAATAAAAAAACTGCCAGATAAAATACTTTCAGATTATGAAGCATCGTAAAGTTTATTACTTTAACAGTTTTCTGTCTTTGTCGTATAGCCCTATTAGAAGGCTGTTTCCTTTAGCATCTATCCGCAGTCCTCCATACCTGGCGGAATCGTAATTAGCCGCTTTGCCTTCCTGAAAAAAATAAGACTCAGCACCGATATTGATATTCCAGGGTTTCGGAGCTGTATATTTAATCAATTGTTCCCCGGGATGAATGGGTGTTCCATCGATTTGTATTCTAACTGGTGATGCAATGCCGGCCTGATCCAGCTTTACTATCAGGAAGCCGCGTTTGGGTACGCTATCTTCACTGAAATCACGGGCGATTTTATAATCAAGCTGCATGTAATCGCCCTGCATAAGGGATCGGGGATCTACTGGTGCTAGTTCCAGCAATACCAATTGGCCAGTTGTCAATAGCTTTTCTTTCTCCATGATGGAATAGAGAAAATAACCCAGCAGTATGAGCAGGTTGATCAATATAAGCCAATTAAATTTTTTCATCCAGTCGTACTTTTTTTAATTGGATAAAATAGAGAACGAGGAAAACGATTCCGGAAAGCAGTAGCAGGATTGACTTCGTTAACAATGTAAAAGTCAAATCGTAGTAATACTGCGATATAAAATAAATGCCACTGATAATGGCGAGCACGAAACCGGTTTTATATCCAAACTGGAAAGCTAATAACAGAAGGAAAATGGATCCTGCTATTGAAGGTGCAAATAAGGTAGGCAGCAACAACAGCAATACTGCAAGTTGTAGTTGTAAAGCTGAGCCACTGCCAGTTGAGAAATACTGTTTACTTATCGTATTTACCAGGTATAAAGTAATTAGTAGGATACCTGCAGTAGCAATCCATAAATGCGCCGGTGATATGGGTATTGCATATCGGATACCAGCCACAATCAGCGAACTTAAAAATGCAAGGGTTATGGCTGTCCGGATAGCTGGATAATTTATAAATCCATCCTTTTTGTTATAAATATAATAGCAGCCGGCAGCTAGAATAGGAATGTAAGCAAGAATCAATTCGTGTAAGTCATTGATCAGGATGATGGATACAATACTTGCATGAATCGACAACAAAGCAACCAATGCCAAAACTATATTTCTTGTAATAAAGAAACAGATAATTCCTATTAATAGGTAAACCAGGCAGATTACTGTATCGGATGCGCCAAATTCATGCAACCCAAGTCCGGTCATAATGCCACCAATAAGAAAAAGCGAAATACTCATCGTATCCAGTATCACATTGTTGTATTGCTTATCCAACCAGATGGCCATCGCAATAAATAAAAGTCCGCCTGCTAGTTGTGCAACGGGAGATTCAAACAGTCCGACAATCAATAAAAATCCAACAAAACTGGAGCTGGCAAGTATACCCCCAATAATTGAAATTATTTTTATGGGAAGTGAAACCTGTACCGCTGGTTTAGTTTCCATGTTGTTCATGTGCCCATTTTTTTTGAAGGTCCAGCAGATATTTGATCGTTATCGTAGCACTGCCAATAATAAAAAAGCTAGCCAGCAGGAATCCGCCTGAGTTATCAGAGAATTTAAAAATCCAGGAAGTAATCAGGATGATCAGGCTTAACGGAATAATAGAAAGATAAAAGAGAGAATGTTGTTTAAGCCCGTACCAGATGCCTGTTGCGTAAGCCAGTGTAGCCAACAGAATAAGCAACCAGAAATCAAACTCCTTCTTTCCAAATATTCCATTAATGATACCCAGGGTGGAAAAACTGATAGCAGCCAGTGCTACCAGGTTGGTGAACCAAATGGGAATCGCTTTTCCTGCTTTCAACAGGAATGTGCTCGCGATCAGTGCTACCAGATTTACGAGGAAAAGAAGGATGAAAACCAGTTTATCAGACCAGTGATTGGCTACCTGATCGGCATATAGTAAAATTGTTGTGTTAATTAATAAGAGATACAGGACCCATAAGGGAGGAAAGTTTGCTGCCAATACCCATATCGAAATGAAAACTGTCCAGGCGAGGAAAAAATCGTAGGCATTTGCACCTGTTTGATAGATCTGTCCGTACACCGCGAACAACACCCCCACCAATGCAGCTGCAGCGGTTAAGAGGATGTTTCGGATCATAGGATCAAACTGCTGCCTCAGGGAAAGAATTGTGGTAACAATAAGCAGTCCGCCTGTTATCGAAAGCTTTGCCAATTTTGGAAGGGCATCCCAATTGTAAGCAAAAAAGAAAATGATTCCGGCTACTGTAAACCCAATGCCAAGAGTCAACAGCAGGATTCGGACAAAACGGGACCAATCCTGCAGGCTGGGTGGTTGATTCATGTTGGTTAAGGTTTTAGGGTGGGTGATTTACAGTTTCCATTCCGGTCGTTCGAAATGGCAGGTATACCCGAACGGATTTTTTTGCAGGTAATCCTGGTGTTCTTCTTCTGCCTCCCAGAAATCACCCGCTGAAACTACTTCCGTTACAATTTTACCCGGCCATTTACCCGAAGCTTCCATCTCCTGGATCAGTTGAAGGGCTGTTTGCTTTTGTTCTTCATCCAGGTAAAAAATGGCGGATCGGTACGACAACCCGATATCATTTCCCTGCCGGTTTTTGGTAGTCGGGTTGTGAATCATAAAAAAATATTCGAGGAGTTGCCGGTAGGAGAGCAGATCAGCATCAAAACTGATAGCGATACCTTCAGCATGCGTACCATGATTGCGGTAAGTGGCATTGGGAACATCTCCCCCTGTGTAGCCAACGACAGTGTGTTTTACACCCGGAAGTTGCCGGATCAGTTCTTCCACACCCCAGAAACATCCACCGGCCAATATTGCTTTTTCAGTTCTCATTGAAGATTATTTTACCATCAAACACTGTTAAAACTACTTTTGTTTTGGCAATATCCATAGCAGGGATAGAAAACAGATCCTGGTTAAACACGATGATATCTGCCAGGTAACCCGGCTGCAATTTGCCTTTGGTCTTTTCCTCAAAGGAGGAGTAAGCGCCACCCTGGGTGTACGCTTTTAATGCATCCTGAATGGTGATTCTTTGCTCGGGTACCCATCCGCCAGGTGGATGTCCTTCAGGAGTTTGCCGGTTCACCGCAATATGTAATCCCCGAATCGGATCGGGTGTGGTGCAGGCTGGCCAATCACTGCTGAATACCAGGTGCACCTTGTTCTTCAACATGGACTGCCACATAAAGGAATGCGGAATTCTTTTTTCTCCCACTGCTTTGGCCCAGACTTCGATATTTCCCGGATCTGCGTGAATGGGTTGCATGGATGCCATCACACCCAGTTGTGCAAACCGGGGAACATCCTGCGGGTTGCATTGTTCGATGTGTTCAATGCGATGGCGCCTGGATTTGCTGCCATTTGTTTGTTGTGCTTTTTCGTAGGCATTCAATGCTTCCCGTACCGTGCGATCTCCAATGGCATGGGTATAAACCTGGAATCCTTCTTTATCAAACCGGTTTAACAGTTGCTGGTATTTCTCCAAAGGCAAGGCAAAATCGCTGTTGGCATGAGTGCCATCTGGCAGCGCATCACTATAAGGTTCCAGCATGGGTGAAGTGTGCGATTCAATCACACCATCCAGCATGAATTTAATACTAACGGCTTTGAGTAGGGGATGGCCTTTGGTGCGGTTTTTTACCTGGATGAATTGCTGGAT
>JALOMU010000212.1 GCA_025455285.1 Flavihumibacter sp. | reverse complement strand
TTAAAAATGCGTCAGAATTTTTAGATTGCCGGAAATTGTTTGCATGAAAATAGCTGTTTTCTCAGGAAAAATTCAGTCTACTTTGTGCCAGTGTCCCCGTAACCAATTTCCTTATAACGAAGTTTATTCATTTGACAGGGATGAGGCTGCCCTGCAATTGTTACATCGAAAGGCACCAGCTGTACATACGCAGGTAGCAGATCTTACTAACTATTCATCGTATCCGTCTTTGCTGGAAGAGGTAGAGCTGGTAGTAACTGCGGTACCCGGGTTTATGGGTTATCGGGTACTGGAAGCCGTTATAAACTGTGGAAAGCCGGTGGTTGATATTTCCTTTTTCCCGGAAGATGCGCTTCAGCTCGATGCGCTTGCAAAATCCAGGGGAGTTACTGTAGTTACGGATTGCGGGGTTGCCCCGGGTATGGGAAACCTGATCCTTGGCCGGTATAATGAAGAGATGAAGGTGAACCGGTTTGAGTGTTATGTAGGCGGACTCCCACAAATCCGCAAAAAACCATTTGAATACAAAGCGCCGTTTTCACCGGTAGATGTGATTGAAGAGTATACACGTCCGGCCCGCCAGATGGAAAATGGTCGCATTGTAACCAAGCCGGCGCTATCGGACAGAAGCCTGATGAATTTTGACGGGATTGGAACCCTGGAAGCTTTTAATACGGATGGATTGCGTTCTCTTCTTTATACCATGGCACATATCCCGGATCTGAAGGAGCAGACACTTCGTTATCCCGGGCATATAGATTTAATACAGGCTTTACAGCTGGCAGGGTTTTTTAGTGAGGAAAAGATGGAGATTGCAGGGCAGCTTATACGTCCACTTGATTTTAGCTCCGCGCTCTTGTTCCGGCAATGGAAATTAGGAGAGGAAGAGGCAGAGTTTACCGTAATGCGGGTGATTGTGGAAGGAGAAAAGCAAAACAAGCCGATGCGGGTGGAATACAACTTGCTTGATCAGTATGATCCCGTAACGAAAACATCCTCCATGTCGCGCACAACCGGCTATACCTGCACAGCTGTTGCGGAACTTGTTGCAACGGGGCAGTTCACAGAAAAGGGAGTGTTCCCGCCTGAGTGGGTTGGGCGCCACCCTGTTTGTTTTGAATTTATTCTTCGCTACCTAACCAATAGGGGTGTAAATTGGAAAGCCATTATCAACCATTAAAACAATTACTATGATTCGTAAAGCAACTGCCGTTTGGAACGGCTCCGGAAAAGAAGGAAAAGGACATCTCACCACCCAGAGTGGCGTGCTGAGTGAAACACAATATTCATTTGGATCCCGCTTTGAAAGCGGTATTGGTACGAACCCGGAAGAACTGGTAGCCGCAGCACATTCAGGCTGTTTTACCATGAAACTGAGTTTTGTGCTGGGTGAAGCGGGCTTTACCCCCACCTCCCTTGAAACAAGCTGTGCCATTACTTTTGAAAATGGTGCCGTTACCAAATCGCACCTGACAGTAAAAGGGGTGGTTCCAGGAATCAGTGCAGAACAATTTCAGGCCTGTGTAAAAGATGCGGAGCAAAATTGCCCCATCAGCAAGTTGTTGAATACTTCCATCAGTTCTGAAGCAACACTTGGATAGTTGTCCAGGTAAGTAAAGCAGCTATCAACCATCCTACAATTTGTAAGCTCCCGGGGTGTTGGTAGCTGCTTTTTTTATTTCGAACAGCTACTAATAAAATAACCAATGATACCGGAAGGATGATGCCATTTACCAGTCCCGCTGCCAATAATAACTGCACGGGCTTTCCCCAGAACAGAAAAAAAATGGCGGAACTAATAATAAATAGTTGTATCCCTTTTTCAGGATGTTTGTCCAGCCAGGGTAGGTAACTTCTTGCAAAGGAGATCGAAGTATATGCGGAACCTAGTACAGATGTTACTGCCGCACACCACATAACGATTCCGAATAACCGAAATCCGGTTTCTCCTGCGGCCTGTCTGAATACCTCTGCGGAAGGGTTTCCTGATGATGGCAGTAATCCTCTGCTAACTACACCCAATGCAGCAAGAAATAAGAGATAACGCATTATCGAGGCGGTTATAATTCCGGTAATGGCTGATTTCCTTACCACTTTCAGCGTGATCTCTTCTGTTTTTGAGGCTTCCAGTATTCGGTGCGCACCGGCAAAACAGATATATCCTCCAACGGTTCCTCCCACGATGGTTAGCAATGCTTTGTAATCAAACCGGCTGGGAAGTATGGTTTGAATTGCCAGTTCTCCAAGAGGCGGTGCCGATGATACTGCAACATATCCTGTTAAAATAATCATAGAGATGCCCATCCATTTTACAACCTGATCCATAAATGGCAGTGCACGCTGCCTGTTCACCATCATAAGCAGGATTAATCCTACGCTGATGGCTGCACCTATTCGATTAGGGATGCCTGTTATAGTTTCTAATCCCAGTCCCGCGCCGGCAATATTCCCTATGTTAAAAGCAAACCCACCCGTTACGATCAGCAGTGCCAGTATTTTCCCTAATCCAGGTAATAAGGAATCCGCCACCTGGTTGGCAGTTTGCTGGCGGGCAAAGAGAATCTGCCAGATGTTTAGCTGAACACCTATGTCCAGCAGGATGGATACCAGGATGATGCAACTGAAAGAAGCCAGCAGTTCCTGCGTGAATACGGTGGTTTGAGTAAGAAAACCCGGACCAATAGCTGAAGTTGCCATTAGGAAAGCTGCTGCCCAGAACCCGGATAAAGTTTTATTCTTCATGCAGGATTGGGCGCTGCAGGAATTCATGAATACTTTTCGCCAGATCAACCGCTGTAGAACCATCGCCATGGATGCACAGAGTATCAGCTTTCATAGGAATCCAGTTGTCTTCAGTTGTTCGTACCCGTTGATTCAGCAGAATCTCTTTCACCTGTTGAAGCACGTCTTCCTTATTTTGAAGCACTGCGTTTGGTAACTGCCTCGATGCCAGTTCTCCGGATGCAGTATAACGACGATCCGCAAATGCTTCTTCTTTCACAGTAAGACCCGCTTCTTTTCCCAGATTTGCCAGTACACTATTGCTGAGTGCGCACAATTGAAGTGCAGGATTGAAACTTTTTATGGCAGTAATAATGGCTGAAGCTATTACTTGATCTTTTGCTGCCTGATTATAGAGCGCTCCATGAGGTTTAACATGTGTCATGGGGTAATTGTGTAACCTGCAAAGTGCATCAAAAGCGCCGAGTTGATAGAGTACTAATGAAACAATTTCGGCTGCAGGAAGCTGTTGTTCTGTTCTTCCAAAGTTTGCCCGATCATTCCAGGATGGATGCGCTCCAACCTGAACCCCCAGCTTTTTAGCCAGGGCAATGGTAGTTGAAATTTCAACCGGGGATCCGGCATGCAGTCCGCAGGATATATTCGCAGTATGAATAAATGGAAGTATGGATGCTTCTATTCCTGTGCCTTCCCCAAGATCGCAGTTAAGTTCCATCCGGTAGCTGTTTAGGAGAAATAAAGATAGTAGTCGCGTTTGAGCTGAAGTAATTGCTTTTCCCTTTCGAATAACAGGGTTTCTGCATCCGAAAGCGAAATTTTTTTGAAATGTATGGTACTTCCCGGAGGCTTTTGGGCTGCCAGGTGAAGATCCACTGCTGCAACCTGCCCAATCCTTGGGTACCCGCCAGTGGTCTGGGCATCCGCCATCAATAATAATATTTGTCCATCCGGACTAACCTGCATTGTTCCGGGCAGTACAGGCTGGGATAACAGCTCTCCGGATCCTTCACGTTCCAGTTGGGGTCCCTGAAGCCTAAAACCCATGCGGTTGGATGCGACCCCCAACAGGAAACCAGAACTTTCCAGTAAAAGCCTGGATTTTTCAGTGAACCAGTTATACTCTGGTCCAAGAAAAAATCGTATGTCTTGCTGATTATAATTGGGGGTAATGGCCGGACTAAGGCGAACCTGGCCACTTAGCTTTGATAGATAATTCATAATATGTTGGCCATCTTCCTCCGGGAAATAGGAAACAGGAAGATGATCACCAGGTTGAAGCACCTTACCATTCAGGCCGCCAATCTTTGATGGCAAATGAGTAGCCCGGCTATCAAATTGCGGTTTTGTACGAATGCCACCATGAATAGATAGATAAGCAAATCCAACCTCGCGGGGAAAGAGCTGGAGAAATTCTCCCTCTTTGACAAGAAAGGGTTGCCAGAAAGCAACAGGTCTCCCACTGACAAATCCTTCATAGCCCTTTCCGGTAAGTGCCACCAGGCTGGTTCGACCAAAACTGGCGGAAAAAGCACCACTACTTATTTCCAGGCAGGCAGCCGAGTCATCATTTCCCACTAACAGGTTGCTTATACGCGATGCGAGGGAATCCATGCATCCACTGGTGGGAATACCCTGGTTTCGGTGACCAAATCGCCCCTGGTCCTGAATGGTGGAGATACCGGTTTTAAGGATTCTCATGCTGGTTCAGGTATTGAAAGGT
>JALOMU010000211.1 GCA_025455285.1 Flavihumibacter sp. | reverse complement strand
TGCAGGTGGACTCTTTGGTTTGCATTGCCTTTTGGAAAATCCAGACCTGTTCAGCTATTATTTATTAATTGATCCTGCCTGGTTTTGGGATCGTAACTATATAGGGAAAAGAGGAAAGGAAATCCTGGCAAAAAAGAAGGATTTGAAGGCAAGGATCTTTATCGCACTTGCCAACAATCTCCAGGATGATAAAAGGCATTATGAATGGGGGCAGGAATTCTACAAAATGCTCAAGGAAAATAAATCGCCGGGTTTGTATGCTGACCTCAAATATTTTGAGGATGAAAAACACCTGACGGTAACCGTGCCTGCCACTTATTATGGACTTCGTTCTATTTTCAGGCCCTTTGAAATTGATTTAAATGAGGTAACAAAAGACCCTGGTGTATTGGCTAATTATTCAGCCACTATGAAAAAAGAGTTATTCCTCGATACCAAACCCGACGAGCGCTTTGTCAACACCATTGGTTATGTAGCCCTGCACGATCGTCAGCTTCCTGATATCGCGGTTACTATTTTTGAGATCAACACTAAAAACTATCCGGAATCCTTAAACGTGTGGGACAGCCTGGCCGATGCCTACCTGGCAAAAGGGTATAAAGACAAAGCCAGAAAATGTTATGAAACAATCCTTAAGCTTTCACCCAGCAACAGCCAGGCAAAAAAGAAGCTGGAGGCAATGAATAAATAGGTTAAAGAACCCTGAAACTAACTGAATGCAACCATGGCACTACTAATTAGTTGAATCAGTGCAACAGGTGCCCAGATCCTTTCGATTTTACTAGGGGTGATTGAGTTTAAAATAGTTCCTAAGAGGGCAAACAGAACAACTCCCCAAATGGCAATCCTGGAAGACAATAGGAACTCAGGCAAGATAAATCCAGCTCTGATTACTACTATAATAATCAGCGCCAACAAAACAATAGCATTCAGAATTGCAACCCATCTCATTTTGGGCGGGTATTTACCTGGAAATTTACCTCCCATAGAAGCTGCCCCCCATGGAAGACCTATGGCTAAACATATTTGAAATAGAACAACAAGCAAGGTCGCAATGGTATATAGTAAAGCTGCCAACAGGATATTTTTGCTGGTGAAATTAAGTAAATCGATAAATCGGAACTTACCAAAGGATAATTCCTGCAATTTTTTTAAGAGATACATTTGAGGTTAACTAAAACCTATGAGTAAAATAACTTCCGTTGTGCTTGCATTGTTGGTGGTTGCAAGTTCAGTATCCGCGCAGAATACCCTTCGACTCTCTCAATTGCATAAAAAAGGAAAATTGGTTGCGGTTAACCGGATGAGCAGTATTGAAACCGATGAGCAGTCCGATTATATCAAAATTTCGGAATCAACAGGAGAAGGAATAATCTGGTTGCCAGTTGAAAATATTACTACTGGCTCTTTCACATTAGAGTTAAGGGGGAAAGATGAGCTTCAAAAAAGTTTTGTTGGCCTGGCTTTCAACGGTCAAAATGATTCAACCTACGAGGCGGTGTATTGCCGTCCCTTCAATTTCCTTGCTTCTGATTCGGTTCGAAAAATTCATGCTATCCAATACATCGCTCATCCGGAATTTACCTGGAAGAGACTGAGAGATGAACGAAATGCCGAATTTGAAAATCCTATCCAATTTCCACCAGAGCCCAATAATTGGTTTAGCATGACCATACATGTTACTGAAAAAGAAGTAATAGCACTGATTAATGGAAATGCGAATCCTGCTTTAAAAGTAAAGCGCCTCCGAACTGCTCAAGCAGGTAAAATCGGCATCTTCCTGGGTTCCGGTAGTGGTGGATCTTTCAGAAAATTGGTTTATTCAACGAATTGAGATAGGGGTTATAAACTAGTTGAAAAGTTCAGCAATCGTTGTTTCCAACCCATTCTCCTTATTAATGACAACCTGCAGTTGTTTTGCGTTGTCATATAATGCCTTGTTGGTTAACAACTCTCGGACACTATCTAAAAACTGTTGACGACTCAATTTACTCAACGGGATGGGCTTAACTCCCACCCCTTTCTTGTATGCCTGTATACCCCAGAACTGCTGATCCCCAATCGGGTGCAGGATGGGGCAAATCAGAAAGGGTTTTCCGGCTCTTAAACATTCTGAAGTGGTACCAATACCTCCATGATGAATGATCGCCTTGGCCAACGGGAATAACTTTTCATATGGAGCAGCACCAATTACTTTTACACTGGGATTATTCTCCAATCGGGCAGTTTCTTCCAGTCCCCACCCTTTTATTACGATAAACCTGCACCCAGTTTGTTCCACAGATTGAAGGATGGCGTCCTGCAGATCAAACTTGCTTTTAAATGGCATACTGCCAAAAGTCAACACCAACGGCGGAGTTCCTGCTTCTATAAAATCTAACAGGTCTTTTGAAAGTTCTTCCTTTGCCATCCCATACCAAAAGCCGGTAAAGCTTGATTGAGTAGGAAAGTCATTCGGTACAGGTAAAAACCCCGGACTAATTCCGTATATATTTTTAACTGCTGGCACCTTAAATTTTTTAGGCAGATTAAATTTTGTACGAAACTTACCAATAGGGTTGGACAACAACCTAATACTTAAATTGGAAAAGGTATAGCTGATCCGGTTAAGAAAGGATGGAATAGGTAACCCACTAAATGCCGGGTTTGCAAATTCCGTAGTGGGTTCAACAATTGGCAAAACAGAAGCACGGATCATTTTATGCGGAAACTGATCAGCAAAACTATCAGCCAATGTTTTTACATGATACAGGATCAGGTCGCTCTCTTTTGATAACTGGTAAAATTCAATTAAGGAATTAGTAATCAGAGGATATACCCAGGTGTTTAAATTACGCCGGATCGCAAAAGGATTTCCCTTCATCATTTTTTTGCCTTCCTCCGAGTTCAATACCTCTTGAAAATCTGCCTCAACCGGTACAAAATTTATTCCATAGGCGCGAACCAGATGTTCGAAATTTTTAGCTGTAGCGAGACTAACATCATGCCCATGTTGTTTGAGTGCCTGCCCTAATACTGCATATGGCTGTACGTCTCCAAGGGTACCCATGGTCAATATAGCTATCTTCACGGAATAAGATTTATTGTACAACATTTAAATTTACATGAAAACGTTTCATTTCCTAAAAAACAAATACGGAGCGGAAATTTTAATGGATATAGGCAAGTACGATGATATCCCCGCCTATTATTTTGAAGACACCCTGCACACCACAGATTTCTATGAAATTGTTTTCTTCCTGAAAGGAAACGGCTACCTGGAACTGGATAACCAGCAGATAAAACTCAGGAATCATACCATCCTTTTTATCTCTCCCTATCAAAAAAGACGCTGGTTCGTAGATAAAAGAAAAATAGATTGTTACTTTCTGCTATTCCAGGATGGTTTTCTTTCAAGCTTTTTCTCCGACAAACTATTCACCTTTAAACTTCAGTTTTTCTATAATAGATCCAATCCTTTATTCCTTCAGCCGGCAAAAGAATTTATCCATCAGTTGCACAGCCTACTGCAGGATTTACACGCGGAAATTAAACAATATCGCCCCGATAGTGAACACATGACCCGCTCCATCCTCTATTATCTTTTAATCAAATTAAACAGGGCATACGCCACCCAATACCAGCTTTCTTCACAAATGGAAGGCAATATCATTGCGGTAGCCTTTAAAAAGCGCTTACAAGAACAATTGAATAAAAACAGGGGAATTGATTATTATGCCCACCAACTGGGAATCAGCCGGATTTCATTGAATACCCATATCAAAAAGCAATTTTTCGTTGCCTTGCATCGCTCCAAGTGTCATTTGGTACGGAAAACGAACAGTGCTATCCAATCGCATGGCCAAACCCCATTCTAAATCCATGCCTATCAAAAGCGGTACTTTTGACAAAGCCTGCAATTCATTCACAATGCGAGCTTGAACCGTTGGCGGAGCGGCAAACATCACGATTCCACCGATTCGGTTATCTTTTACCCAACGTTTAAGTTTTTCTACGTCGTGTGGGCGGCCCGAAGTATTGCCACGTGGCATGAGTAATTGTCCGATTTTTTCATCGAGCGTTAGTGTCGTAAAGACCGAATCTACCCAACGTTTATTATAATTTGTTAGAAAATCAGGCTCTTTTTGGGCGAAATTTTCAAAGATTGTTAGAAAAAAGAGGACGAATAAAGTTATTTTTTTCATTAATGTATGAGTTTGCTAATTGAAGTCGGTAAATTCTCAAAGTTAGTACAAATGTTGGCAGAATAGCAAATTGGAATTTGTTTGAGAGGTATTTTTAAAGTAATGGTGCAGTTTTAAACCTGAAATCTACTCATTTTTTCTTCTTTTTGGGTGCTGGTAATTCTTTGAGTGAGATTCGCACCAATTCACTGAGCCATTTAGCGTCTTCCATTTTTTCTTCAATCAAAAAGCTGGGTTTAGCACCTTCGTAAGGCGAAGCCTCAACAACATTTCCAATAAATTC
>JALOMU010000210.1 GCA_025455285.1 Flavihumibacter sp. | reverse complement strand
CCAGCCACGAATAGCCTTCTCAAAAGCATCGGCAGAGAGTCCCAGGGAATCCAGCTTTAATCCGTGATAGACAGAAATCCATACACCAATAGCAGGGGCTTCAGCAATGCTGCTGTCAGAATAGCTTTTTTTGGAACCGGATAAGATTGTTTTATTGCCTGGGTAGGCACTTATGGATAAAGTGGCAATCACTAGGATAGTGAATAAAAAGCCTGCTGATTTATACCGCATACTAATAGTCCTTTTTATTAACCAGATCAGATGGCATTGTCATCGGTATAGACGGTCAGCCCCTGAAAATGGTTGTAACAAGGATGCAAAAATCCTTAACCGATTTTGAATTTACGGATTTCTGGCTTTTTCGGGCAGGAACGAATCGGAAATTTTAACATGTATAGTGAATAAAGCGTGTAAAACTAAGTCTGCCTGGCTGGAAATTGGCCTCAAGTTTGTTTACTATGGACGAATCCAACGTAAAATCCAATTCCGAAAGACCAGTGTAAGGCCCGTTTTTTTAGTCCATGCCTTTGAAAGCAATTAATCTGGCCTCTGACAACCGAATTATCTACCGCAGTGGCGACAAGAGATGTAGTGATACGTCTCTTTTTTTTATATACTTTCAACCTGATGCGGAGCGATCGTGCGGCAAAGGGTGCGCATTTTCTGGATCACCTGCTCGATGGTGTCTTTTGAAATCTGCAAAAAATGCTTATTGGTATGCTGTTCGTCTTCTGCAAATTCAAGGTATAGTTTGGTGGCTGCGAGCGTTTGGGCAAAATCCTCGTGCATCTTGTAAGCGATATATTTCAGTTCCTGCCTGAATTCTTCTGTTTTCAATTCGGTTTTTTTTGAAGCCGCCAGGATCAGATCGTTTTTATGTTCGAGGAGTTGTTTGTTTTGTAATTTGGAGACCACCAACCGGCCAATTTGCTGAGCAATTTTTTCCAGTGCAATAACCTGGGTTTCACTGAGGCCATCTCTTTTTTCTACCCCCATTACGCTGAGACAACCGGATTTGAAACCTGCATCCAGTCTAATTGGTACAGAAGCAAAAAACTGAATTTGAGCAGGCAATTCAATCTGGTGGGCTGCATAGGTGGTAGTAAGCTGATCTATATCAGCAATTATCAGAATACTATCACATTGGGTTGGAACTTTATACTGGTGTTGTTGAACATCCGGAAATCCTAACCATTCTGCCAGTCCTTTTCGTACAAAATATTTTGTAACTCCCAAAAAGCTGATGGCTGCAACCTGGCAATCGCTGATATGTGCCGCCAGTTCTACAGGTAGGTGAAAATCTTCATCACTGATTAGTTCAGCCGGCATAGGCGAGGAACTAGCTCCAGGTGAGTTGGTTTGGTTGGTATGAGCAAGAACCGTGATCATAGCTGGGGTCGGTTGGAGTTAGGTAGTTAAAATTCGTTTACTTCTGATCCGGCAAAGTGTTTCTAGCCGCATTCCCAGGTAGGAGGCGGAATACTTTAGCGGAATCCGGTTGATGAGTCCGGGGTGTTTTTCAACGAAACGAAAGAACTTATCTTCCGCGGAAGGAATTCTGCTGATGAATGCTCTTTCTTCAGCTCCCCGGTAATTGTCTTCCAATAATAATTTCGTAATGACAGGAATTTCGGGACAGTTTGCAAACAGGAATTCAACCTTATCAGCGGCAATACCTATAAGTTCAGATTCTGTCAGTGTCTGAATATATTCTTCACATTCCTGCTCAAGGCCTATATTACTGATACTGGTAATCATTTCCCCCTCCTCATTCAGCCAGGTGGTAATTTCCTCTCCGTTGTATTTCCGATATCCTCTCACAACGCCCTTGACCAGGAAATAAAGGGTGCGGTGGTCCATACCCGGTTTAAACAAAAAAGCCCCCTTCTTTAACGTGATGGTAAAGGAGTGTTGGCTGATCAGCTCTTCCGTATTGCTACTCAAGGGATGGAGTGAATTCAGAAACTCGGCCAAATGATGCTTACTACTACTCATATGCGTTGATGGTCACATTATTAGAAACTCAAACTTCTTTCAAATGTTGTGTTTTATGACCTGTGGTGAATGGGTAAAATTTTAGAAATAATTTGTATAAACTACAGATTTTCCCCCTTTTCATAAGTGAAAACTTGTAAAATCAATGTCAGATAGGCCACTATTTTATACTTTAAAGGCAGATTTGGTTGATTATTGTCAACCTTTTTTCTTGAAAATTTCGTTTGATGTAAATCAAAGAGCTGTGTAAAGGCCTCTTCCGATATTTGTAAACCATGGTAACTCAGAGCACTCCGGATATTTCCCGCTTAGTTCAATTGCTGGGCAGTTTGCATCCGCTTACCCCGGAGATTATTGACTTTCTCAAGCAAAAGGCTACAACCAAAACGGTTCGGAAAGGCAAAATGCTGCTCAGGAGTGGTGAAGTATGCTACCACCTGTATTTTATATCAAAAGGAGCAATCCGGGGATTCATAAAAGATGAAGACAAGGATATTACCACCTGGATCTCGATTGACAATGAAATTGTGACATCCATTTCCGGTTTGAATGACCAGGCAGCTTCCAGGGAAAATATCCAGGCAATTGAAAATTCGGAACTACTGGTGATCAGTTTTGCCGACCTCGAAACCCTTTACCGGAATTACCTGGAATTCAATATTGTTGGAAGAAAGTTGCTGCAGCGCTATTACCAGGATGCGGAAGGCAGGGCTTTTGTTGCGCGCATTCCGGGTACTGATCATAAATACCAGTATTTTGTAGAGCATTACCCGCACCTGATCAACCGGGTACCCATAAAATACATCGCGTCTTTTCTGGGTGTTACCCTGGAAACCCTGAGCCGGGTGAGGAAACGATTATCTGTATAAACCAACAAGCATGTCTAACCGAAAAGCAGCCGGTCGCCGTCATTTTATAAAGGGACTCGGTTCTGCTGCATTGGCTTTATCTCTCCCATCTATGAGCGAGGCAGCAGGCAGCGAAAAGGAAATTATACTCACCTCAACGACTAAACGAATTTATGCCAATGATCGGATACGCGTTGGCGTTATAGGGATGGGTATTATGGGCCACCGGAACCTGAGAACAGCATTGAAAGTACCGGGTGTTGAACTCGCAGGCGTATGCGATCTTTACCAGGGACGGCTGACGCGCGCGAAGGAAATCTATGGTGCTGAACTTTTCACAACGATGGATTATAAGGCGCTGGTTGACCGACCTGATATCGATGCGGTTATTGTAGCAACTGGTGATCACTGGCATGCTCCGATTGCCACTTATGCTTTGCAGAAAAAGAAAGCCGTTTATGGGGAGAAGCCCGTGGTTCATAAAATTTCGGAGGGACTGCCCCTCATTGCTGTACAGCAACAGACGGGTGCCATTATGCAGGTAGGGAGCCAGCGGGTGAGCAGCCTGCACTATGCAAAAGCAAAGGAGTTATATACCGCTGGCGCGATTGGCAAACTGAATCTCGTTGAAGCTACCTATGATCGGCAAAGCGCCATGGGTGCCTGGCAATATACGATGCCCCTGGATGCATCTCCTGCAACTGTGGACTGGGGTGGGTTTATCCGGGCATCGAAAAAACCTCCCTTTGATGCGAAACAGTTTTTCTGGTGGCGAAATTACCGGGCTTTTGGAACCGGCGTAGCAGGTGACCTTTTTGTGCATCTGTTATCAGGTGTGCATTTAATAACAGGTTCTCTTGGTCCAACAAAAATTTATGCAACTGGACAACTCGCCCATTGGAAGGACGGACGCGATGTGCCGGATATCATGACTGCCATTATGGATTATCCTGCTACTGCTCAGCACCCTGCTTTTCAACTAACGTTAAGAGTCAATTTTATCAGTGGAGGAGGGGATACCAGTTCCATTCGGTTGATAGGGGATGAAGGTGTAATGAAAATTGGTGGCCGCGATCTGGAACTCACGCACAGCATCATGCCGAAAGCACCTGGCATTGGTGGTTGGGATGCATTGGAAACCTATCCTTCAGCCATGCAGGAAGAATTGCGCAAACAGTATAACAGTCGCTATTCACAAGCTGATCACCAGCGACCTCAAAAGGAGCCGATCCGATTTGTCAATCCACCCGGCTATGATGAGCACCTCGATCATTTTATGAATTTTTTTGAAGCTATGCGTACAGGTAAACCGGTGATTGAGGATATTAGCTTTGGATTCCGTGCAGCTGCTCCCTGTATTGCCTGCAATGACAGTTATTTTCAGCAGCAGATCCTGCATTGGGATCCTGTTCAGATGAAACTCCTCAACAAGAAATAAACAACTATGTATTCGGCTAATCCTGATCGTTATACCGGAATGCAGTATCGTCGCGCTGGAAAAAGTGGCCTCAAATTGCCAGCTTTGTCTTTTGGTCTCTGGCATAATTTCGGCGAATTAGATCCATATGCCAAATCAAAAAACATTGTGTTCAAGGCATTTGATCTGGGCATCACGCATTTTGATCTGGCGAA
>JALOMU010000209.1 GCA_025455285.1 Flavihumibacter sp. | reverse complement strand
ATGATGCGCGCAGAACGTTTGTAGTGGTGCAAGGGATACCGACGTTTCATCTCTTCTGCATACCGATAATCGCGAACCGGTACCAGGTTGGCTTTGCGGTCGTTTTCATTGGTGTTCAGGTAGATGGTGTCAGCCAGGTGAATCATGGGTTGCAGCACCGCAACCAGGCTATCCAGCCAGATAATGCTTTTAATACCCGAAATGGCAGTGGCCTCCTCTCTGCGCAGGCGATGACCATCCCATTTTTCTTTCAGTTCATTGGGACGAACCAGTACCAATACCTCGCGCATAGCAGGGTCTGGGTGGAAGGGCGCCAGGATCAGCATGGTATCTTCCTGCTGAATGCCGGTTAGCCAGTATAGGTCGGAGTTTTGCTTGAAGGGGTACAGCGCATCTCCATTTGTTGGTAATTCATCGTTGCTGTTGAAGATGGCGATGGACATGGGGTCCATGGCTTTGATAAATCGTTTGCGGTTCTGTATGAAGAGGTTTGAATCTAATGGGAGGTGTTTCATGTACTTACTTTTCAGGGGTCTAAAAATAAGCCTGATTTTATTTATGGGTCCAAAATTCTGATTTTCTGTTAAATATGAAGCCTGGTTCAGAATTTGTAAAATATAGGTATTCTCTAATACTAACAGTCGTTAGTTTGAATAAATCAAAATTAAATCGTTTTTGTTTTTGAAATTTTTTAATAGAATAGACCTTTTGTTAAACAAAACTATATGCGTACACCTGACACATTGTTATGCGAACTAAGGGTCAACTCTTAGATTTGTCCGCAGAAACGCTTGCATACTATGTCAGTACCTACCATCTTTTTCCCTGGTGATCAGCTGATTTCAATGGGATTAAAATTCAGCGACCAGGTACATTACCAAACCGAGCCCGAAGAATTAGTTGAAGATACCCTGCGATTAGGCCAGGGAATATTAAACGATACCGGAGCACTGGTGATCGAGACCGGGGAGTTTACAGGTCGCAGTCCGAAAGATAAATTCATTGTACAGGATGAGATCAGTGAAGGATCCGTTCACTGGAATGAGTTCAACCTGCCCATACATGAGGAATACTTTTTTGCAGTTAAAAAGCAGATAACGGACTATCTGAGTGAGCGTCCCGAAATCTGGGTAAGAGATGCATTTGCCTGTGCGGATCCGCGTTACCGGATGTCGATCCGGGTGGTGAATGAACACCCGGCGATCAATTTGTTTGCCTATAATATGTTTATTCGTCCAACGGAGGAAGAGCTGGAGAATTTTGAACCCGAGTGGACGATTTTATCAGCTCCGGGACTGAAGCTGGATCCGGTTGTTTCCGGAACCCGCCAGCATAATGCTGCCATTATCTCTTTCAAATACAAGACAGTATTAATTGCCGGAACCGGTTATACGGGTGAAACCAAAAAAGGCATTTTCACAGTGCTGAATTTTATCCTGCCCAAGGATCATCATGTGTTAAGCATGCACTGTTCTGCAAATATGGGCGAGCAGGGTGATACTGCCTTGTTCTTTGGATTGAGCGGAACCGGAAAAACCACCCTGAGTGCAGATCCTTCCCGCCGCCTGATTGGTGATGATGAACATGGCTGGAGTGATACCACCATCTTCAATTTTGAGGGAGGCTGTTATGCCAAATGTATCAACCTGAGTGAGGAGAAAGAACCCCAGATATTCAGTGCTATCCGTCCGGGTGCACTGGTAGAAAATACCCGTTTTTATCCTGGTACCCGTTCCATCAATTTTGATGATGGATCGATCACTGAAAACACCCGTGTTTCCTATCCGTTGGATTATATCAGCAATGCACTGGAGCCATCTGTTGGTCCGGCTCCAAAGAATATTTTCTTTTTGACCTGTGATGCTTATGGGGTATTGCCTCCGATTTCGAAACTGAGTCCGGAGCAGGCCATGTACCAGTTTATTTCAGGTTATACTGCCAAGGTTGCCGGAACAGAAGCAGGCGTAACAGAACCCAAAGCAACTTTCAGTGCCTGTTTTGGAGCTCCTTTTATTCCGTTGCATCCGGCTTTGTATGCAGAGATGCTGGGAGAAAAGTTGCGGTCGGGAGAGGTGAACGTATGGATGGTGAATACCGGCTGGACGGGTGGTCCTTATGGAACTGGTAACCGCATTAAGTTGGGTTATACCCGGGCAATGATATCAGCTGCTTTAAGTGGCAGTCTGGATACAGTAGAAACAAAAGTGCATCCGGTATTTGGAATGAAGATGCCGGTGTGTTGTGCCGGAGTGCCTTCCGAACTGCTGGACCCCCGTAAGACCTGGGCTGATCCTGCTGCCTATGATGAAAAGGCAGAGGAACTGGCAAAACGATTTATCAACAACTTTAAAAAATACGAAGCAGGTACACCGGCCTCCATTTTGGCAGCCGGACCCAAATTGCGCTTCTAACGATTTTCGGTCTCAACGTTGCTTGCAGTCCGCCCTGGTCCCAGGGCGGTTTTTTTTACCCGTCCGGTGCCACCTGACGGGTGGAGGGAAAGATTTAACGCTTTGGTGTAAGCTAACAGTAATCAAATTGCGTTATTTTGGAAAAACACTGAGGAAAATGGTTTGGGCTATTTTGATGCATCTATTTTTGATGCTGCCGTCGAAAGGAAGTGATGCTAAAGAGGCGGATTCTATCAACTGGAGAAACCGGAGAACATTAACCTGGTCTGATTTTAAGGCAGCACCCCTGCAAACAGCTCCCAATGCGGCTTTGACAAGCACATCGATCCTTATAAATTACCGGTATAATGATGAATCACTTCAGTTCAATTTGACTTGTGTGTTTTATCCGCATAAATCCTGGACCAAAGTGAAGACCAATCATATACTGGCACATGAACAGGGGCATTTTGATATCAGCCAACTCTTTACCAGGAAACTGTACAAGGAATTGAAGGCTTACAAATTCAACTCGGAAACCGTAGACAGAGACGTGCAGGAAATTTATCAGCGCATTACACAGCAGCAGGCTGACTATCAGAATTTGTACGATAAGGAAACCAATTATTCCAGGAATACAGCCGGACAAGAGAGCTGGTCGCAGCGCATTGAAAAGGAATTAAAAGAAACTGCTGGCTACGCGGATTACCCGGAACAGTAATCCGTTTAATTTTCTTTTCCTTAGTAAATGATTCTGAACCCAGGTTTGCATGTATTCAAGAACTGTATTATCCAGGTTCCTCTTTTCCTCTTTTCTCATACCGCACTAGTTTAAACTAAAATACAAGCAAGGAAACTCCTTTGGTAACGTGTTTTAACCCAAAATGAAAGCGTTAAATCAGGGCTTTAAAACAACCCGTACAACTGGGCATCCACCTTAGTAATGATCTCACCGAGGTCTTCTTCCTTTTCTGCAAATTTGTTCTTGTCGACATCAATCACCAGTAGCGGACCTTCCTTATATCCTTCAATCCATTTGTTATAAAAATCATTGAGCCGCTTCAGATAATCCAGGCGGATATTCTCTTCGTATTCTCTTCCTCTTTTTTGAATTTGTCCAACCAGCGTAGGGACCGAAGCCTGCAGGTAAATCAGCAGATCGGGTGGTTGCACCATGGATTTCAGGGTTTGGAAAAACTGGAAATAGTTTTCAAAATCGCGCTTGCTCATCAACTGCATTTCGTGCAGGTTAGGCGCGAAAATATGGGCGTCTTCATAAATGGTACGATCCTGCACAACGGTTTCCGTTCCCCTATGAATTTCCAGGATCTGATTGATCCTACTATTCAGAAAATAGATCTGAAGATTGAAACTCCATCGCGGCATATCTTCATAGAAATCGTTCAGGTAGGGATTGTGATCCACATCTTCAAACTGTGGAATCCATTTGTAGTGCTTACTCAAGAGCTCTGTCAGCGTGGTTTTACCGGCACCGATATTTCCTGCTACAGCAATATGTTTTGGTTTTTTTCCTTTCGCCATAAAATGTTTCCTGGATCTTTACCAGGGTGTTCAATATAGGAAATTAATAGTATTTCAGTCCGATTGCTTCTCTCACTTTTTCCATCGTTGCAGCTGCGCTGATTCTAGCCTTTTCAGCACCCATTTCCATAATGCGCTTGAGATAAGCCTGATCCTGCCGGATGCTTTCTGCTTTCTCACGGATTGGTGCCACAAAGCGGATCATATCCTCAGCCAGTTGTTTTTTCATATCTCCGTAACGGATGGCAGCCTTATTATAATCTTCTTCAAATTTTTGAATGGTATCCGCGCCACTCACCAGTTTCATCAGCAGGAAAATATTTTCAATATAATCCGGCATGGGCATATTGGGTGCACTGGGCCCCGCATCGGTTTTGGCTTTCATGATTTTTTTCCGAATGAGATCGTCGGAGTCGGAAAGAAAGATTGTAGCGTACTGGTTTTCGCTTTTGCTCATTTTGCCCGTTCCATCGAGACTAGGTACTTTGATCAAAGCCTCTCCAAAATTGAAAGCAAAGGGTTCAGGAAACACATCCCCATAGCGATGATTAAACC
>JALOMU010000208.1 GCA_025455285.1 Flavihumibacter sp. | reverse complement strand
TTGCTGGGTAGAAAGTTGTGTGTTGCTCAGCATTCCCTGGTTATCGGATTCTCCCTGGTACCAGAACAAAGCCCGAATATTATTTTTTAGTCCGGCTTCATCTATTCTGCGAAGCAGTCTGCCGTAATTGGTATTGGTTGAAGTAGGGTTGGCATCGTTACGCTGGAAATAATTCAAGGGCTCTCCTGGTATTGCTCCATTAATGATAGCTACAGGTACATTGGTGGCACCTACAAGATTAGATCCCAGGCGCATGCCCCATTGACCAACATGGCCATCTATATCATACCATACATTACCTCTTCCAATGAACCAACTTTTGGTATAACTCATGGTTGTACTACCATTGCCATATACACGAAGGATCATCCGCATTGTTCGCAGTATTCCCACTGCCGCGCAAATTAGCAACAGCATTTGATTGCCCCTGAATAATATAGGCATCTCCTGCTACTACATTGTTGGCCGTCCGAATATGATTTTCCGACCACCTGGTTGCTCCATAAAGAGCAAATCGGTAGTTGTTTCGCTCTGCCGGAATCTGTACACTGAACGTGTAGGATGCAGTGCCATTTACATATGTAAGCGTTGCGGTGTAGCTGTTGATCCAGTTCCCATCCCTGTAAACATACAAGCGCATTTGCCGGTAGTTTGTTGTTTGAGATACCGAACCTGAAACTGTAACTGTTCCACGATTAGTGCTCAGGTCTCGTGGATAAAGCTGGTTATCGAGCGGAAAACTTGATATCTGTGCCTGGAGGGAAGATATCAATAGCGTACACGAAAGCAGACATGCCAATACAGTTGACATGTAATGCCAGGGGCGATGGGGGTTCATGCCTAGAAGTTTCTACGGTTAAAAAAACAAACGGTTTACGCTATTAATCGGAGACAGGAAGGAATCAGTAAGGTAGGATTGCAGGCTGGTCGATTCGTGTAGTATTATAAAGATAATTTATTTTGAATATAAGTTGGGTAGAAGTGATAAAAAATAATGGTCTGAAGTCGAAAAATAAAAAATCAAGTAGTTTTACGAAATAGTATAACGGTAAGCGATATAGCAGATTATTTTTTGAAATGCATAAGAATAAAAAAAAGAGGCACTTTTTGGGCGCCTCTTTTTTTATTCCTGCCTGGTGTTATTTTCTTTCCAGTAATTTATAGAACTGGTCAAGTTGAGGAAGGATTACAATCCGGGTACGACGGTTGGCCGCTTTCCCAGCTGCAGTTGAATTATCCGCTACAGGCTTGTATTCACCACGGCCAGCAGCCGCCATCTTAGCAGGATCCAATCCGTGTTTTTTCTGAAGCACTTTTACTACACTGGTAGCACGCATAACACTCAAGTCCCAGTTGTCTTTAATGATACCAATATTTCCACGGATTTCATTGTTGTCGGTATGTCCCTCCACCATGAATTCGATATCAGGCTGGTTTTTCAGAACCAAAGCAACTTTACCCAGCACTTCTTCTGCTCTTGGAGTGATGGCATAACTACCGCTTTTGAATAACAGTTTATCGGAAATATCAACATAAACTACTCCTTTGTCAACTTTGATGTTGATGTCTTCGTCTTCCATGTTGCCAATGGCGCCTTTAAGGTTCATAACCAGGGCCATGTTTAGAGAGTCTTTTTTAGCCATTTGGGTTTGCAGATCCTGGATATAAGCATCTTTCAATCCCAGGTTATCCATGGACTTTTTAATGCTTTCTGCCTGAGAAGCAGAAATCACAGAGAGATCCTGCAGTTGTTTCAAGGCAGTTGTGTTGTTTTCTTTCAGGAAATCCATCTGCTTGTTCAGATTTGCAATTTCAGACTCTAATCCGGCCCTTTTACGAGCTTCTTCTGCTTTAGCGTCTTCGCAGCTTTTCAGGTCGTTTTGCAATTGATTGTGCTTGTCGCTCAATTCCGCATAACGTGCCTGTTCAGCTTTGAATTTTTTGGAGCTTACACAGGAGATCATGGAAACTGTTGTGAAAGCTGCAAGTACTAAGTAAGAAACTTTCATTTGGTTATAGTTTTTAGTTAAAATTTCGCATAAATGTACGTCTAACTATCAAGTTTTCTACCTCATTTTGGGGACTTTTAACAACACTTGAAAGTATATTCAAGAAACATAATGTGTTCTGCTTATTTAACTTTCAAATCCTGCATACCCAATTCGGGGTATCTGCCTATGACCGGAGCAAAAAAATCCACAATTTTCGGTAGATCTGACTCGGGGTTATCCCCAGGATAAAAGGGTTTTGATAGCTTCAATTCTCTTTTAGAAAAATCCATGCCAGCCATTACTATTGGTACGTCTGCCTGTTTTGCAATATGCCAGAAACCAGTTTTCAGTCGTTCTACTTTTTTCCTCGTCCCTTCGGGAGAAATGGCCAGGACGAAATGCCGGCGCAAGGTAAACTCCTGTACTACCTGTTCAACCAGGTTATTCTTACTGTTTCTGTCTACAGGAACTCCTCCGGTTGCTTTGAAGAACCAGCCAAAAGGTCCGTCAAACAACTCTTTTTTACCAAGGTAATGGGCATAGGGAATAGGAATAACACTTCGGGCAGCCATCCCTGTTACAACATCCCATGCACTTGTATGAGGGCCTACAATAATGATAGCACGGGTGAGTCCGGAAGGCCATTCTCCTTCCAGCTTCCAGTGATTCCATTTCCACCACCATTTCCAGAATAGTCTGCCAGTCATATTAATTGGACAAATATAAAAAAGGCTGTCACAAGGACAGCCAGACAATTATATTCAACCTCAATTCAAAGTACCAAGACTCCTTTTGCTACGAACTGTACTTCTTTCTTTGGAGCTTTAATTTTTTCTATTTCATCAGCAGGCTTGCCGGCGTCCTTTGCATAATGCTTCTGCTGCTTCACGGAAACTTCTTTAACTATGGCTTCACCATCCAACACAACTTCTTTGCCCTGGATATCTTTTGGCATAAAAAACCCATAATCCTTAAATTTCACCATCAGGGTCTCGCCGTTCTCCTTCTCTACTTTCATCCAGCAGCCCTTTTCCTGGCAAACTTCTACCACCTTACCACTGATTTTTCCAGTATATCCGGAATTGTTCATCTTGGAAGACAATTCATTCACACTAATTGCACCGTCTGCACTTGCTCCGGCACCATAAGTTACACCCTTGTTGGCGGAAACAGGCGATTGAGCAGCAACTGATCCAGTCAATACAAACAATCCTATGGCTAAACTGAGTATTCTCATGATTTTACTGATTTACGGACAAAGATACAATTCCGGAACAACACCTGTCCAGGCGCTCCGGCTCCTTATGTGAAAAAAATACTAAAAGGTCAAGGGTGATTTAGCGGTAAAAATTTTAGTGAAAACTTGCTAAAAATATTAGTGTTGATATTTATTTCTCATCTATCTTTGCTGGACAAATAAATTTGAACAGTACTAAAAACAACAGCTATATGTCAAATGCAGAAAAATTGAAGGCGCTGAAGCTGACCATGGACAAAATCGATAAGGATTTTGGTAAAGGGTCTGTGATGATGATGAACGAACGATCATCAGAACCCCAGGAAGTTGTATCCACGGGATCACTGGGCCTGGATGTGGCCCTTGGCATTGGTGGTTTCCCCAGAGGGAGGATCATTGAAATATACGGACCAGAATCTTCCGGTAAAACTACCATCGCGATTCATGCCATCGCTGAAGCTCAGAAAAAAGGTGGTATGTGTGCCATAATTGACGCCGAACACGCTTTTGACAGTAGTTATGCTAAAAAATTAGGTGTGGATGTTGATAATCTTTTGATTTCCCAGCCTGATTATGGTGAACAGGCACTCGAAATTGCAGACCGTCTGATTTTATCCGGAGCGTTGGATGTAGTGGTTATCGATTCGGTGGCTGCCCTGGTACCAAAAGGTGAACTGGAAGGAGAAATGGGCGACAGTAAAATGGGATTGCAGGCAAGATTGATGAGCCAGGCACTTCGGAAACTTACTGCGACAATAAATAAGACTAATACTATCTGCATCTTCATTAACCAGCTGAGAGAAAAGATTGGTGTTATGTTCGGTAACCCTGAAACAACCACAGGTGGTAACGCACTAAAGTTTTATGCATCGGTGAGGCTGGATATTCGCCGGATGAGCCAGATTAAGGATGGCGATGAAGCTGTAGGTAACCGGGTGAAGGTAAAGGTGGTGAAGAACAAAGTAGCTCCTCCATTCCGGGCGGCAGAATTCGATATCATTTTTGGGGAAGGAATTTCCAAAGTAGGTGAAATTATCGACATGGGAGTGGATCTTGGTATCGTTCAAAAAAGCGGTAGCTGGTTCAGTTATAATTCGGATAAACTGGGGCAGGGAAGGGATTCTGTAAAACAATTGTTACGGGATAACCCTGAATTGCAGGCAGAGATTGAGAAGAAAATTAGGGAAAAGATTGCTGAAATGCAGGCAGCATAAAAAAAGGCCGGAGATTTTTAGATCCGGCCTTTTTTGTTGGTTTTTTACGATTTCCTATTTTGCATCAATGACCTTATTTTACAGGTGCCTGTTTGGGGCCATTTTTTTTGGTTTTTGTCTCCCGGTTTTTGGCCAGGAAGATAGTATTTCAACCAATTATTACCGGGTTAATAAAACATATATCGGTAGTTATTTTACGGATTTTCCCAAGGTTGTTGCTGCTCCTGCAAGATATTCCAGCAAAGACTGGACAACCGTTGCAATTGTAGTAGCGGGTACTGGTGCGGTGATGACACTTGACAGGAGCATCAAACAATGGGTTCAGGCTAACCGTAATAACTTCTTTGGCCAAACTTCCAGAATCATAGAACCATTTGGCAATGAATATTCCCCTTATATCGTTGGAGCAATGTATCTAACGGGTG
>JALOMU010000207.1 GCA_025455285.1 Flavihumibacter sp. | reverse complement strand
GGATGCACAGGAACTGGAATTATCTCCCGGATTATCCAATAAGGAATTGGTCAAAACAGGACTTTCAGCACCCGTTGATTTAACCGGGCTGGATCTTACTAAACTTAGCTTTTCAACACAACTGAAACTTCGCGGCAGTGAACAATTACATTTTATTCCCCTTGCAGGTAACAGTACCTACAATGTTACATCTACCTGGCCCAGTCCTTCTTTTGACGGTACCAGTTTACCAGCCAAACATACTGTTCAGGATAGTGGATTTTCAGCCAACTGGTCCTTTAGCAAAGCTAATCTTCCCTTCGGTACCATCTTGCGCGAGGTGGATCTCAACGAGACGGATTTTTCTTTTGGTGTATCCATGATCCAGCCTGCAGATCATTATGCTAAAACAGAACGCAGTGTGAAATATGCCATCCTCTTTATTGGTCTTACGTTCTCTCTCTTTTTCGTAATTGAGCTGATGCAAAAGAAGCCGGTACACCCGGTTCAGTATGTACTGATTGGTATTGCACTTTCTGTTTTTTATACACTCTTGTTATCCGTTTCGGAATTTCTCCCTTTTGATTCTGCCTATGGAATTGCAGCGATTGCCACCATATTGCTGATTACTCTCTATGCAAATGCGCATTTCAAAAGCTGGAAAACTGCCTCCCTTTTTGCACTGGTTCTTAGTTGTCTTTATCTCTTTGCCTTCATACTGGTTCGCCTGGAAGATACAGCCCTCCTCGTTGGAAGCATCGGACTCTTCCTGATTCTCGCATTGGTTATGTATGGTACCCGGAAAATCAACTGGTATCCTGCCGTGCCGGTAACCTAAACCCACAAAAAAAGAGGCTGCATCAATTACTGATACAGCCTCTTCGTTTATACCTTGCTGTTTGTTTAGAAATCGATACCCATTGCAAAATGCCAGATAGGTTTTCCTTTGAATACACCATTCATCTCCCAACCGGTATCCAGTCTCAGGAAATAACCCAGCAGCGTAGATCTTGCACCAAATCCATATCCACCAACAAAGGGACCAACACCACCTGCTTTGATCTTAACCAGCACATTGCCTTCCTGGTACACTCTCGACGGCCGCTGAATGCCATTGTAACTGCCATTCCAGGCGGTTCCCAAATCTACAAACTGTACCAACTGGAAATTCCTTAAAAACGCATTATTAATCGGGCGCTTCAACAGCGTAGTAAATACAGGGAATCGGAATTCACTGTTTATTACTACCGCATTGTTTCCGTTGGTGATATTCTGCCGGTGACCTCTCATGTTCACTGCCAATGCCTGGAAAGCATAATCAGGGTCCTGCGGTTGTACTTCATTGTTAGCCTTTGGGAATAACCATCCATCCTGGCCACCCAGGTAGTACACGATTTTTTTATCACCCCAGGAGAAGTCTGCTGCAACACGTCCTGCCCAGATAAAGTTCTGGAAGATGGGATAATAATAACGCGCATCCCAGCCCAGGTTGAAAGTGTTTCTACCTGCAATGGTTTTATTGGTATTCGCCAGTTGTGTATTGTAATCAATATAGGCTTTGTAGCGAAGTCCGTTTAATATATTCAGGGTTTTCTGAACCGTATTGTCATGTACATATTCGAGGCGCAACAAACCATAGGTCTGTTTGGCATCATCAATGGTCAGGGTCTGCGGAGGATCTGCAATGGCTTTGATCACCACTTTATCAGAACGAACTCCAGCATTGATTCGCAAACTCCGGATCTTATCAAAGGGATAACGCACACCTACCTGGTAGAGGTTGGTGAATAACTTGGCCGGACCAAAAATACCTCCACCCAGGTTGGCTGAACCTACATCTGTTCGACGATAATACAATGCACTATAATCAAACCGATGTTTCAGATAATCTACTCTTGCCAGGTATTCAGAACCGGAATTAAAGAGCGATTGTGAACCCGGTATAAATATATTCGGTTGTCCCACGTTGATAGGAAATCCTTGTCCGGCTGTATTGATCAGCGGCGATCTGAACATACCCGTAAACCGCAGATCTTCCATCATATCATATACAGTCACTTTGAACATACCATTGAATCCATTATTGGCACTGTTTGTTACTGGCAATGATCCGGTGAAGGGTTCATAGCGGGTTACCAATACATCGTTGTTGAACAATGAACCGGTTACCTGGTCCACAGAGAATTTCCAGGTATAATCAAATCGTCCGGCTTTTTTCAACACCGTTGGAGCTTCTTCTTCCAGCCTTTGCTGCCTGTTTCGGGCGATAGCAGCAGAATCAACCGGTTCATCATCAAACTCTGTTTCAAATTCGATGGTGGGTACTTTTTTGGCTGTATCAACCGGCGCAGTCGGACGAATTTGTGCTGGAATACCCCTGGCCATTCTTAACTGGTCAACTGTCCGTTTGCGGAAATCTGTTGGCCTTGGATTGATATTCCTCTTGCGCAACGTGTTCTCATCCACTTTTAACTTGTAAAGGAATTTCAATTCTCCTTCCTGGCGTACTTCGCTTACAACATCTTTATCACCAGCCGACTTTGTTTCTTTCAATCCACTCTGGTAGTTGGTGATAGGAAATACATATGCCGAATCGTTGGTGATAGAAAAGGTATAAATCGTATCAGGCTCTGTTTTGTCATAAAACTTCAGCAGTGAATCCAAATCCCGGTAATCCGGATTTCGAAGGATATCATCACCCACCTGGTAAATGGTATCTACTCCCGCTCTTGTAGTTGCGAAGAAGCCGGCATACCGGTTATTGATCCCGTTTTCATCTGCTGCAAAAGTGAAGTGATTGGTATTGTACTGCGTTGGGTAACGCGCATTGCCATATTTCAGATTACTCAACTGAGAGATCTGCTTGAATTCACTTTTGTTGAAATTATCAACCAGGAAAATATTATACCGATAGTTGGATGGCAATACCGTATCAGCAGATGGCGCATTCGCGGATGGCCTGTTGGACGCGTAAAGAATTCCCATTTTATTGGGGAAACTCGCAAATGTAGGGTCCAGGTCATCATATACATCATTGGTGATCTGCTCTACCCGTTCCCTGTCGATTTTAAACGTGAAGATATCAGACTGACCGTTTTTCACAGCACTCAGCAGGAGCGTATTGTCATCGTTCATGAACTTGATGTCCTGTATCTGTTCAAACTGATCCAGCACCAGTTTGTCGCGTTTAATCTTGCTAAAGATATCATAGGTAAACATCCGGATTTTTCCTTCCGTACTGTACACTACCAGCAGTTTATTCCCTTTACCATTCCAGGCGAGTAAGGGATAATGCGGGTCCTGTTTTGCTTCGATGTTGCGAACCCCATTTTTCAGCAGTACCTTTTTCGTTACATAATCTTCATAGAACAATACGCACTGCAAACCTTTTTTGTATTCTACTACTGCATAGGCCTGACTTCTGGCAACCGGGTTCGGGGTGAAATTATAATAATCTAGATTTTTGTTCACCTCTTCCACTACCGACATGGTTCCTTTCGGATTATTTCTTCTTCCGCGGATATCCTTGTAATATTTGTCCTCATTATAGCTCATGAAATCAGAGAGTACCTCTTTGAATTTCTTCTTCGCAATACGGTTGGAAGCTCCATTCAGGTTGCGGTACAATCTTGCCAGGTAGAGGAAATACTTGGTATTGTCCTTTTTATAAATCTCCTCGATATAGCGCCAGAATGCATGTCCTGCGAGATCAGGTTGTTCAAAAGCAAACTGGTAGAAATTCCGGTATCTTCCGGAGAGCATAGCTGATTTCAATTGATCATCCAGTTGTGTACTCCAGTTCTCTGCCGCATAGGCTACAAAACCATCCGTCATCCATTTGGGTAAATCAAGTAAGGCCTGGTTGGCTGCAAACTCACCCAGGTCATCACCAAAGAGAATATTATCCAGCAGAATTTTTGCAATTCCCTGTCTGACCTGGATGCGCAGATTGTTATGATCACTGTTGTAATGAACAATCACTTTATTGTTAACCAGCTTGGTATTGCCTCCATTTATCTGTATGTCAGTGGAGAGCCCGATATTGGTTTGCTGCATATCGTTGTAACTGTTGTACATCACGATATTTGCGCGGCGCTGCAAGCCGTATTCCATGAAGGTTTCAATTTCAGGCAGCTCTTTTTCAGCCAGTTGTGCTACAATTTTAGCGATGGGTTCCCCCTGCTGACTATAATACGTATTGAAGTTTTCTGTCTGATAATATTGCCATTTGAACTTTTTGTATTGCACCCGGTTTTTACCAAATTCGACCGTGTTTACCTGTGCGCTCAGGGGACTGATACCGTTCCATAGGAGAAGGATTAAGAGGGCCAGCCTGGTACTAACGCGCAAATACAAATGATTCTTCGGAAATTGCATACCCAGTGATTGTGGTCTAAAATTATGGTTTTCAGGGGTAACCCGGAAATCCCGACTAAATAATAGAGCTATGTTAACAATCCATTTTTTTGAATTCAGTCCCATTGCGGAAAATACCTATGTGTTATATAATGAATCGGGTGATTGCCTGAT
>JALOMU010000206.1 GCA_025455285.1 Flavihumibacter sp. | reverse complement strand
AGTGCCAGTTTGCGAATCAACCAGGCAACAGTTACGGTCAATGGAAATTTTACCCAATCCACCGGTCCGGTTGAGGTAGGTAATGATGCTTTGCTGGATGTTACAGGAACAGTTACCTCCAATTCAGGAGGTATCACCGTGTTAGATGGGGGCCGCATCAACGCCAATAATTTCGTTTTTAATGGAACCAATACTATAGCTGGCTTGCTGGTTGCAAACCAGAACAGCCGGATCAACAATGGCAACATGGCCTTTACAGGATGTGGGGAGCTACGTACCAGAACCCTGGACATACGGAGTCCTAATACCGTATCCGGTAATGGCTTCCTGGTAGTTTCGCAGAGCTTTGCCAATGGAAGAAATCCGGGCTGGACAGGCCATCAGTTAACCAGCAGCAATGCAATTGGGGTATATTATACGGGTCCGGCTATCAATGCCAACTGGGGAGGCGCCTACATGAATCCGACAGCGAATAATCCCTGTTTGGATTTGTTACCGGTATCCTTTGAGAAATTCCAGGCGCGCCCGCAAACCAATAATCAATTCCTGCTGGAATGGACGGCACCTGAAACAGAAGAAACAGAAAGTTATGAGATCCAGGTATCAGAAGACAATATCAATTTCCGAACCATAGAAATCGTACCTGCCAAAGGAGAAAAAGGCGATAAACGATATCAACAGAAAGTTCATGTAGGATTTTAATTACAACAGCCCTTAAGCCCAACCGTTATGAAAACAACTATAGCTACAATTCTATTCTTTATTAGTGCACTATTCCTGTTCAGTTCCTGCGCAAAAGAAACAGCCGAACCAGTACAAACTGATCAGAAGCAAATGATCATTCGCATCAAACAGGTGCAAAAGGATGTAACGGTAACCTATTCACCGCGGGTAAGGGTACAGGTACGTAGTGTAAGCAATTGATGTTATTGAAAAGCTAGAGCCATTATTTCAACTTCATTTCGTGGAATATCAATAGCAGCTGCAACATCTCTCCAATTGCAAACAACCTTTTTAACTTCAGAAATGATCTGATCCATTTCAGCATTTTTTAACTGAAAGTACTCGCCAACAGATTTAGCAAGATTGTAGTCAAGCGCATTATTAGCAGTGTCTATATTGAGCTGCAAACCTCCCTTATCAATAGAAGGATTCAAATCATATGCAGGTGATAAACGCCATCCTGCATCTGTAAGAATAAATCCATGATTTCTTAAATGATCATCCGTATTTGAAATGGCAATATTGAAAATTATCCTGCGCCAAAGCTGGTGAAGATCTTCTCTTATGTTGCAGCCATAAGTCTGAATGAATAAGGCAATATCAAGATAGCTGGCTGGATTATCTTTCAACAAATCTTCACTATTACCTGTCGTTGTCATTGCAGATGCAAAATGAATACGTTGTTTTCCTTGTCGGTCAAATCTTTTGGTGAAAAAAGTTCTGAAGGGACCAGCCACATGATCAATTCTGCATTCAGCCATAGTAATACCTGCCTGGACAGCTAGTTTATGGGCGAGAAATTCCCAGGCAGCCTTATCAAACATATCTGACTTTGAAGGAAATTTTGCTATCCAGTAATTGCCAATATCATCAAGAATATTTGCTTTGGGTCTGGCTCCTCCTAAAGATGATCCGGGGGCAATAAGAATTGCAATGTATTTTTTTATTCCCTTTGATTCTTTGTCAGAGTCGACAATTGAAGCAGCATGCTGTAATTCCCGGATCGTTGACCATGGCGGTGTTGGATAGGCCGGGTTGTTATCAAGAAAAGGGCCATCCGGTTCAAGTTTAAAACGTACTGCACCCATCCTGGTTTCATCAAACACTCCTAAGAGGTAATCAATATCATACAACACATGAACTGGCTTCCCTTCTTCCGCAGCTTGTAGTGCAGCTCTTCGCAGCATTAATTTTCGTCCCCAGGTATCTGGCATCGAATCCATAAAAACACCGAAATTCTCTTTACCAATAGGATGCTGTGGTCCTTTGTACCACTGAATGTCCGGATCCAACAATCTTTGTGCATTGGTTTGAATCCACCTATTCTCATATGCAAAGCTAAATGCCTTCCTCCCCTTTGCCTGCTGAGCAGAAAGAATACCAATTCGGGTAGGTTCGGATAAACCATACCAATCAGCATAAACGATAATATCAGTTTTCTTTACTGCCACTATTTTGAAATCAACGCTAAATCCTGCAATTTCCTGCCATACTCATCATCTGCTCCAATCTTCAGCACATCGTTTTGCAGCCCCAATACTCTAAGTGTATTGAAATAGGCTCCCATAGAAACACTTGGATTCCCTTTTTCAATTTCCACTAATGTGGAACGATTGATAGCAGCTCTTTCTGCAACCTGAATCGATGTGAGTTTGCGACGCTTGCGAGCCAGTTTGATATTCTCCCCCATCTGCTGGAGCAACTTCATGTGTTGTGGGAAAACAACCGCCTTTTTGCTCTTCATGTTGGATATTTTCAACAAATTTAATAATATTGTCGTAATTATCCAACATTTTTGAAGTATGCAAAGCCCGATCAACCTGAAGCAATGGCAATGGTTACATCAACCAACCAATTTTGAACTGACTGAAACAAGTGTATCCATTCATACTACTACCAAAACAGATTTCTGGCAAAGGACCTATTATGGATTTCGGGTAAACAATGCGCCTGCTCTTATAATGGAAACCGACGCGGATTTCAGTTTTTCTGTTACTGCTGAATTTCAGTACAAGGAACTGTACGACCAGTGCGGAGTGCTGGTATATCACGATGAAGGAAACTGGTTCAAGGCATCCATTGAATTCGAGAACGCATCCATCTCAAGACTGGGAAGTGTAGTCACGAACCTGGGTTATTCAGATTGGGCAACAACTGATATTCCCACCGGTTTACAACAAATTCATTTCAGGTTATCAAGAAGAGGTAAGGACTTTTTAATAGAGCAACGCAAAGACGGTAATGCCTACGCGCAGATGCGCATCTTTCACCTGCATCATATTCCCGGCACCATTAAAGTTGGTGTATATGCCTGCAGTCCGGTTGGTCCTGGATTTCCAGCAACCTTTTCAGCATTCAAGATGGAACCCTGTATTTGGCCGGAATATGGTTAGTTTGGGATCAGCGACCTACACGCTGTTGCAAGGCAGCAGGATACCTTTCTCCCTGAACAGGAATACCGGCAAAGGCTTCATTAATTTCAGTGAGTTCGGCAGCGGATAAATGAATCGCTGTTGCTCCAGCATTTTCTTCCAGCCGGTGGATTTTTGTAGTACCTGGAATCGGTACAATCCAGGGCTTTTGTGCCAACAACCAAGCCAGTGCCAATTGGGCATTCGTAGTCCCTTTTTCAGTTGCTATACGGGTAAGCAACTCCACTAATTTTTGGTTGGCTTTTCGGTTCTCTTCAGAAAAACGTGGTACCACATTACGAAAATCAGTTTTATCAAATTGAGTTGCTTCATTTATGGCACCTGTAAGAAATCCTTTGCCCAAGGGACTGAATGGTACAAAGCCAATTCCAAGTTCTTCCAAAACAGGTAAAATATCCTGTTCAGGTTCCCTCCACCACAAAGAGTATTCACTTTGTAAAGCTGCCACAGGCTGTACAGCATGTGCCCGCCGGATGCTTTGCACACCAGCTTCACTCATGCCAAAATACCTGACTTTCTGATTTAACAAATAAGAAAGCAAAGCTGTCCTGAAGCTCTTTGTCATTGTGATCCTGTCTCATCTGTTTCTTTTTTTCAACAAACTGCAAGTACAATTAAACCTGCTATATTTGCCATCAATGTACATCAGCTAACTATAACAACAAAATAAAGTAATGAGGACTTAATTTTTTCCACAAATACTGCAGCTGTGGGAGCATTAGTTAACACTAGCAGGGCACCAACATGCAGGGCTGAAAACACATCAAAGCTGAAATACTTGCAGGTCTCTCTTCCTTACTAGAGCCCAGTCGAGGTTTCAGTTAATTTATAAGCAAGTTGGCATAAACCTTAAGATATTCTAAAACAGAACCTTCAACACAAATATCAGGCCCAATACTTAAAATCTAGTAGCTATGATACTGCAACATCACATGAAACTTGGATGCTCACATTCAGACGTCTCTTTACTATGCATGGGAGATGATTATTGTTTTCAATTACTAAAGGCAAAATTTCCCAAGAACTGCCCCTTTAACCAATAAATGGTATGCCACAACTTCACTGGCTTGATCAAATATTTACAGAAAATCATACAGAAAAATAAGAAGCAAGCAATATGTCTAGACTTGGAAAATGCTACTTGGCTTCCACTTTTCAACTGAATAATGGAATTTCAAGGTTACCTCGATTTCAGTCAGGGTCTACAGAAGGCTGAAACCTATCTTTAGACTCATCAGCTCTACTGTGGTTTAAATATTGCCATGGTAGCTCAAGAAAAGCCGTTACTGATTTACTGGAACATCACATCTCACAACGGAGGCAGTGCTGTGTTGTAGGAAGAAATTAGGAGAAATTCATCACTAGTGGTATCCTGGG
>JALOMU010000205.1 GCA_025455285.1 Flavihumibacter sp. | reverse complement strand
TGGAACCGCCTGGACGATCCCGGATTTGGGTTCGATTGGGCTATTGCCGCCAATGAACTGTTTAAATCTCTGATTATCTCTTGTGATCATAAAGCATTGATGGATTACAGCTCTCTTGGAAAAGAAGCACAGCTTGCCATTCCAACACCGGAACATTATTTGCCGTTACTTTATTCACTGGCATTACAAGGTCCTTCCGATACGATTGATTTTTTTAATGATCAACTGGTAGGTGGATCACTAACCATGACTTCAGTAAAAATTGCTAATAATTAAAAATCATTAACATGAATACACTAAAAGAAAAAGTTGTTATCATAACTGGTGCAGCTATGGGGCTCGGTCTTGCCGCAGCAAAGGAACTGGCTAAACAGGGCGCGCATCTCACCCTGGTAGATTATAATAAAGACATATTAGAAAAGGCGGTGGCTGAAATCCGTCAACAGTTTCCTGATATTCGGATACTCACAGTAGTGGCCGATGTCAGCAAGGAAACGGAAGTGAAAAGATATGTAGATGAAACCATAAAGGAGTTCGGCAGAATTGACGGATTTTACAACAATGCAGGAATAGAAGGCAGGCAGGCATCTATGACGGAGTACGATTTATCAATATTTCAGAAAGTGATAGAAATTAACCTGATGGGTGTTTATTATGGCATGCGATATGTACTTCCTGTAATGCAAAAGCAACAGTATGGAAGAATCGTAAACGTTGCTTCAGTTGGAGGTATTCGCGGGGTGTTGAATCAAAGTCCGTATGTTGCCAGTAAACATGCGGTTTCGGGTTTGACAAAAAATGCGGCTTTGGAATATGGCCAGTACGGAATTACCACCAATGCTATTGCACCAGGAGCCATCCTTACTCCAATGGTTGCAGAAGCTTTTAAGCAAATTAATCCTGCAAATCCTAAACTTGCTGAAACTGAGTATGCAAAAGCAAATCCGACAAAACGACTGGGTTTGCCTGAAGAAGTTGCCAAAGTAGTTGCATTTTTATTAAGTGATGCAGCTTCCTATGTAAGCGGACAAACGATCGCAATTGATGGAGGCCAGTCCAATATTTATGGAAATGTTTAAAAATTGTTCCGGCTAAATAGTATATTTTAAAAGCAGCTCTTCCACAACCTTAAAAACCTGAGTACATGAAAAAGCGTTTTATTGTGCTGATTGATTTCTCACCCTATTCAAAGGATATTTTGCTGTACGCTGCCGACTGGGCTCGCTCGATTGGGGCAGAATTAGTGCTGGTGCATAAAACCTACGTTCTGGCTCCCGCGCTTGCAGATACGGAAAGTAAACAAGCCATGGCAATTGCGGCAAAAGAAGAGGCGATAAAAAAGTTGGAAACCTTTGGTAAGGACCTTCTTCTTGAAGAAACTGGATTTTCAGTTGAAGTGACTGATGGGACAATTGAAAATTTTTTATCAGCCCTTTTGTCGCAGGCATACGAGCATCTGCTATTTGTTGGACTCAAAGGAACCGGTCTATTTAAACAATTGTTTATTGGAAGTGTAGCCCTTGACATAATTGAACTTATCAACGAAGTAGTTGTTGCCATTCCCAAGCATATAAACCGGTTCTCTCATGAAAATCTGATGATTGCAGTTTCTGATAAACACGCGTTTAATGTACTTGCGTTAAATAATTTTTTGCAATTCCTGGACAAAGGGAAAACCCAGATCCAGTTTTTTTATCTTGCTCAGCCGTATGAGAAAATTGAAAATGTAGAGAAGCAGCTGAAAGAACTGACGGCTCTTTTTACCACCAGATTTCCCACGGAATACAAAATCTATGAAGGAGAAAGTCCTTTTGAAGACATCCGGAAAGTCATCAATAACAAAGTTGATGAAATTCTGATTGTTCAAAAGGGCTCCCGCTTATTATCAGATCAATTGTTTCGGAAGTTCCTGATTAATGAGTTGGTTTATGAAGGGGAAACTCCCTTAATTGTACTGCCTTCCTGATCATACTACGCCTCCCATTAATGGATCCGATGTGCTGATTTGCCCGTTCTCGACATGTCCGGCAAAACGCTGTTCAAAGCTGTTGTTTCCTTTGATTCGCACAATTAGATCGTACCAGTTGTGATTTTTACTAAGATCGATTACTACGCTGGCAGCTTTTCCGGCTGGAATGCTTTTTGTAATCGGAGCTGCTTTATAACTGGGATCTGTAATTTCGACTACCTGTGACCGTGAAGCTGAATTTTTGATCATCACAACCACATTGCCACTTAGCTGTTTACTGCCTTTACGCTCTTCATAGCTGAGCAATACTTCCAGATCCGGATTCGAAGCGCCATTTTTGAATTCCCGGTAAAAACCATTTGGTCCATGTACTCTAAGATGAACAGCACCAGCTGCAGATTTCCATTCATCTTTTAATTGATCACCTGCTTTCACTACATAATTCCGGGGAGGCGCATCTGTTGTTGCATCGTACACAATAAAGGGCGCGCCACTTGTTTTATTTCCAAATTGATCTTTCCTGTTTTCAAATGTTAGCACTAACTGTCCATTTCCCAAGTTTCCATTTACATAAAGCTGATAGGGGATGGGGGTAGCCGGCCTGGTTCCTTTTTCCTGTACAGGAACATGAGGACTGGCCATTGGATCAGCATTCAGTTCGGCCAATTCCGTAGCAGAGAGTTTATGAAATCCTTTCGGCATTTCTTTAAACTGAGCTTTATGAATACTTTCCAGGTAGCTGATCCGGTCAACTGATTCCGGAGCTTTTAACGCTTCCCCATTATAGGGACGGAATACCGAAGTCAGGTCGCCACATACGGTCCGGCGGAAAGCAGTTACCTCTTCTGAATAGATTTTCTTTCCAGTTTTGTGTGAAAGGAAATGTTCCAGGAACTGAATAGGAGAGGTGAGATCACACACTTCTGAATTCACCCAGCCGCCCCTTGACCAGGGAGAAGCTATTACCAATGGAACCCTGAAGCCAAGGCCAATTGGCCCTTCCAGGTGTTTTGCTTTGGAAGGATCTTTCATCCAGGCCTGTGATTTGTGAACATATTCTTCTTCACAGTTAATGCCCTCGGATGCTTTACCACTATTTGGTTGGTAGGGATTAGGTGGTACAAAAGGAGGAACATGATCATAGTACCCGTCATTTTCATCATAGTTTAAGATGAAAATGGTTTTCTTCCATACTTCCGGATTCTGGGTCAGAATGTCCATTACTTCACTCAGGTACCAGGCACCATACCAGGGGGAACCTGGGTGATCAGAAAAATTGGAAGGCGCTACTACCCAGGAAACGGTTGGAAGCTTTCCCGTTTTCACATCTTCCCTGAACTGATACAGGATATCTCCCTTGGGTATTTTCATGGATCTGCTAATACCATTATCATCATAGGTTACAGTTTCCAGGCTCCTGTAATCAGGATCCTTACGGTTATCACTAAACGCTTTTTCGTGCAGGTTTTTTTCCCGCTGACTCAGCCGGTCGTAATTTTCCTGGGTATATTCTTTAACCGCTTTTTGTGCATAGGCATATCCTTTTTCCAGTCCTTCCAATTGTCTTTTCAAACGAGGCAAGCCAGGATCAGTTGCCGGAGTAGCTGCGATCTTATCCTGCATTTCTTTTATTTTCCCGGGCAGTAGCTGAACCGCCTTCGGAAGAAATTGCCGGTGTCCATAGGCATAACGAATCTGATACTGTTTGAACCACTCAATTGGATTGTCGGTAAAATTGGCGAGCCAGTCTTCTTCCTCTCCCTCAAAACCGGATTCAAGGCTCACTTCATTCTGATAGATTTTCCAGGATACGCCATTGTCCTCCAGGTATTCCGGAAAGGTTTTCCAGGATGCTTCTTTGCCGTAATCGACATCTGAATTATATACATTGGCGATAACATTCGGATCATGTTTTTCCCGGATGGTGCCAGTCCAGAAATGAAGCCTGTTGGGAGTAGTACCGGTTAAAGAGGAACAAAAATGCTGATCGCAAACGGTAAAGGCATCTGCCAATGCGTAATAAAAAGGAATATCGCGGCGATCAAAATACCCCATTGTAAGTGGCATGCCCTGGCATTCTTTTCTACCAGGTTTTTTGGCTTCCAGCCAATTGTCGTGGTGCCCTTCATTTCGGGCTTCTGTCATATCGTTCCATCCATGTGGCAGGGAGCCCAGCCAGGTGATTTTACTGTCTTTCAGGTCGTGCCGAAACGGAGTGTAGGTGTTACCTGCAGGATCCGTTTGAGCCCATACTTTATTCTTATTGCGCAGGGTGATAGCCCTTGGATCATTAAAACCACGAACACCTTGCAGCGTACCATAACAATGGTCAAAGGATCTGTTTTCCTGCATCAGAAATACGATATGCTCTGCATCCAGATAGGTTGATCCCGGAGCCGGATTAATGGCGAAGGCTTTCTGGATGGAAGCAGGAAGGCTGTTTGCAATGCCTGCAGTACCTGTAAGCAAGGCAGCTTTACGGAGGAATTCACGACGATTGTCCATATTGGTTGCGATGGGTTGATGATAAAAACTACTTAAATCTAGTAATAAATACTAAAAATATGTT
>JALOMU010000204.1 GCA_025455285.1 Flavihumibacter sp. | reverse complement strand
ATGGGTTTTCAATACCAATTCGGTGGGACAGCTGGCCGGAGACACCAACGCTTCTTCTGTAATGATTCCTTCATAGAGTAACTGCTCCGGAATCAGTTCATATTTCAACATGGGGAACCTGTGCCCGGGTGGTAAGGGGTGTGCATAGATCGGATCAAATGCTATAAATCGTTCGCTGGCCTTCATTGTATGGGGATGATTTCCTGTCCGGCTATAGCAAATACCGCAGCACCTGGTTCCGGTGATACCAATGCCAATCCGGAAAATCCACTGAATGCCGGCAGGATCGCTGTTGCTTTACCAAAGTAGAAACAGGGAAGGCGAAGCGATTGTTTGCCAGACCCACTAAGCAATACTCCCGGATGCAGGTGACCTGAAAAAGTATAGGTTTCGTTTTCTGTTTCCGGCAATTCTTCCGGATCATGAATAAAACGGAAAGGGCCTCTGGCATAAATTCCCTGCTGCACCCGGATGGCCTGTTCTTCATACCAGGCGGGTTGTAAGATATCGTGATTGCCTCTCACCAGGGTAATGTCCAGGTCTGCATGGTCCTTTCTCCAGCGCGCAAACCAGTCTGATTCGAGGTTGTAACTGCTATGAAAAAAATCACCTACAATGATGAGCTCTTTGGGTTTATAATACTGAACCAGGTGAAAGAGGCGTTGAAGGTCCTGTTTGAATACTTCCTGTGGCACTCCAATGCCCGATTTTCGGAAATGCCCGGTTTTCCCGAAATGCAGATCAGAGAGAATCAGGGAGGATTGATCCTCCCAGTAGATCGCTTTCATGGGGGTTAGCCAGAGCTGCTGACCGAAAAGGGTAAAAGAATGCGGCGCTTTCATCGGAGGGCAAAGCTAAATGCTTTATTTTTAAGAATTCCTAAATCAAATCACCTCATTATGAACGTCCTGAATCCATTCGAACAAGAGAAGAAAAAGCTGCCTACTATGTTGAATGTTTTGACCATTCTGACATTTATTGGTTCGGCATTTCAGCTGGTTTCAATTCCGCTTTCCAAGTTCGGCATGAACTTCGCCAAAAAAGCATTGGAAAATCCGGATGCACTGGAATCCATGAGTGAAAAAGATGTGGCTGATCTTGAAAAAAGTGTACGTGTTTTTGATTTAATGGAGGCCAATTCAACTGCACTCTGGATTGTTACAATTCTGGCAGCAGTGCTTTGTATTTATGGTGCCATCCAGATGCGGAAACTGAAAAAGGATGGATTCTTTATTTATGTAGTAGGTGAAATCCTTCCCGTGATTGGTTTTAGCATTATTCTGGGATTCTCGAATGTATTTATTGGTACCAGCAGTTATGTCTCCAATCTGGGATTGCCACTGCTTATGATCATTTTATATGCTACCCAGCTCAAACATTTGAAATAATTATTTCAGCAGTTGCAACTGCATCTTACGCACCCGGTCTTCCAGGCTTTCGGAGGATAATTGCTCCCGCTTGCTGTCTACTTTGATCGGGAAGCAGAAAGGAGTGAGTTTTTCCGGAAACCGCAATACAATCCGGCTTTGCTGAATGCGTTCGAGCATATTGCGTAAGCGGGTTTCTTCCATCTGCTGGTCAAATACCTCCTGGTAGGCCTGCCGCATTAAGAGATTATCCGGCTCGTATTCCTGGAATACTTTAAACAGGAGCGAGGCACTTGCCTGTAAGTGTCTCGCTTTTTTATGCTCACCGGGATAACCCTGGAACAACAACCCTCCAATCACCGCGATATCCCTGAATTTTCGTTTAGCCATTTCCGTGCTATTCACACTTCGCTGGATGTCTGCAAACAGGTTATCCGTACTGAATAGTTCATACACATTGGTATCATCAACCGGTATGGGCTGATCGCTCAGCAATTCAAAGCCATAATCATTCATCGCAAAGGAAAAACTGATGGGCTGAATTTTACTGATGCGGTAAGCCAGGATGGCTGCCATCGCTTCATGCACCAACCGGCCTTCAAATGGATAGACGTATAAATGAAATCCATCTTTGGTTTCAATCTGTTCAATCAGTAATTCATTTTCTTCTGGTACCTGGCTGAGTTGATTCTGCAATTCAAACAAGGGAGCCAGTGCATACATTTCGATATTATCCGGTCCCGCTTTTCCGGCTTCGTTTAAGGTTTGCCGTAAGAGCTGTCCCAGGTTGGCAGATAAGGGCATGCGTCCACCCATCCAGCTTGGTACAATTGATTTTTTACTGCTTGATTTTCGTACCAATACGGTCATGTCTTTGATCATCACCAATTCCAGGTTTCTTCCCGCCAGGGTAAAAACTTCTCCCGGTTCCAGTTTGGAGATAAACCATTCCTCAATCACGCCAATATAACCACCGGATACGAATTTCACTTTCAGCATGGCATCACTTACAATGGTTCCAATATGCATGCGATGCCGCATAGCCACCCGTCTGCTTGTAATGCGATACAGCCTATCTATCAGTTCTACTTTTTTATATTCATCGTACTGCTGTAATGCCTGTCCGCCATGCACCAGAAACTGCAAGACCTGTTGCCATTCCGCTTTCGTCATCTCCCTGAAACAGAAGGTTGATTTCACTTCATGATATGCCTGATCTGAAGTAAATCCTTCCGATATAGCCAATGTGCTTAGATATTGAATCAGGACATCATAACATAACAGGAAGGGTTCCCTGGACTCAATCAGTTGCTTGTCCATGGCGTCCTTCAATGCGGCAGCTTCTACCAATTCCAGTGAATGGGTGGGAAGGAAATAAATTCTGCTTACCGCACCCGGTTGATGACCACTTCTTCCGGCGCGTTGTAAAAAACGCGCGACTCCTTTCGGTGAGCCAACCTGTATAACAGTCTCGACTGGCCGAAAATCTACCCCCAGATCCAGGCTCGCTGTACAGACCACACATTTTAGCGTGCCAGCATGCAAAGCGTCCTCCACCCAGAAACGCAAATCCTGCTCAATACTTCCATGATGCAAGGCAATGGCACCCGCTAATTGTGGTGCAACATCCAGGATGGTTTGGTACCAGCGTTCACTCATCCCCCTGGTATTGATAAAGAGCAGGGTAGTGGTGCTCGCTTCAATGATGGGAATGATTTTTTCTACCAGCTTCAATCCAAGGTGACCAGCCCAGGGATATTTTTCTATTTCATCGGGCAGGATGGAAATCAGTTCAGTTTTTTTAGGCAGGGTTGCCCGAACAATCTTTCCTTCCTCCTGCATTGGTGATAACAATACCTCCATTGCCTGTTCCAGGTTACCGATGGTGGCAGATATGCCTACTATTGAAAAACTCAATCCAGCTTCCTGCTCTTTTCTCAATGCTGCTATCCTGCATATGGCCAGTTCCACCAATACGCCCCGCTTACTGCCAATCAATTCATGCCATTCATCTACTGCAACGAGGCGGAGTGATTTAAAAAAATCCGGATACCCTTTCTGTGCCAGCACGAGGTGCAGGCTCTCCGGTGTTATGATCAGAATTTCCGGTGATTTTCTTTTTTGTTTCTGTCTTTCACTGGTTGGGGTATCCCCATTTCGTATACCCACAGTCCAGGGAATGCCTAAGGCCTGCAATGCTTCTTCCATTGCTCGCCCGATATCTTTTGCCAGCGCTCTCAGAGGAGAAATCCATAAGAGTTGTAGTGCCTGTGGTCGTTTGCTTCGAAACGTATCCGGATGTTCATTGATGTATTGAATAAGGGCACCTAAAAAAACAGAAAATGTTTTTCCATATCCGGTGGGAGCATTTACCAGTCCGGAGGAACCTGACAAAATCAGTTGCCAGGCTTCTTCCTGGTACTCAAACGGAGTTCTGTTGTTTTCGGCTAACCAATCCCGTATGACCTGGTATCCTATCGTTTGCCGGAGTTGCAATACTTAGATGGTTTTGAGATACTCCAGCACCGCCTTGCGTTCAGTATCTGAAAGTTTATCGCCAAAATAATGACCGTAGTTTCCATATCCTTTCAGCGTGGTATTATAGATCTGGCTGCCACCGGGTTTATCAACTACTTTATATTCCCAACTCATGCTCTCAATGTCGTATCGGGGTTTGTCAAAATTGCGTTGCCAGTAGGTAGGCCGGAGTTTACTATTTAATACTGCTTCCAGTGTTGGTACGGAACCATTGTGCAAATAGGGGGCAGTGCTCCAGATTCCATCCAGTGGTGGTGCGATGTATCCATTGAAGGGCACCAGGCTTGCCGGATGATCTCCCTGCGCAAACCAGCTTTTATTAAACCAGTTTACAAACTGCGGATTCTGATAATTGCTCTGGTACAAGGCCGAATCGGTTTTAATGATCGAAGCGGGAATTAATAAGTTCGGATACTCTTCTTCGGCACCATATTTTCCGTGGCATTTGGAACAGTTATCAATAAAGAGTATGCGCCCTTTTTCTGCCAATGACTTATCCACTTTACCAGGATAAACAGGTGGTCGTAGGTTGTTGATATAGGCAAGTACATCACTGATGCGTTTATCCACTTCTGCTGCTTCAGAGGAATCGGTTACGGTTAGCAGGTTGGAGGCCATCAGAAATCTTCCAAAATCACCGCGACCGAATCCATTGTA
>JALOMU010000203.1 GCA_025455285.1 Flavihumibacter sp. | reverse complement strand
GTTTGTATTCCTCTTCCTGGCAGCTTTGTATGAGAGCTGGTCGGTTCCTTTCTCGGTATTGTTTGCAGTTCCGATCGGTGCCTTTGGTTCCATTCTGACTCTAACCCTAATACCTTCTTTGTCGAATAACATCTATGCGCAGATTGGTTTGATCACACTGATTGGGTTGGCTGCCAAAAACGCCATCCTGATTGTTGAATTTGCAAAAGAACGGGTGGATAAAGGAATCGATATTGTGTATGCAACCCTGCAGGCGGTTCAACTTCGTTTGCGCCCAATCGTTATGACTTCTCTGGCATTTATACTGGGTGTATTGCCACTGGCTTTTGCAACTGGTGCGGCAGCTGAATCACGCCGGACAATCGGCTGGACAGTATTCGGAGGTATGATCGCAGCAACAACCCTTGCCATCTTTGTAGTGCCGGTATTGTATGTACTGATCACCAAAATGGCCTATGGTAAAAAGCTGAAAGAAATCAAAGCCCAGAAAGACCTGGAAAGCCAGATAGATCAGCACATCGTAGAAAGCAGAAACTGACGGAAGTAAGAAGTATGAGTTATGAATTATGAATTGAGTATGGACCTCCATATCCAATTCATAATTCATAACTCTCAATTCATAATTCTTCCTGATTTTTCTCATCCATGCACCTGACGCAAATCACCTCGCTCTGTAACTAAGGACACAAATCCTCTTTTAGAAGATGGTCAAATTTGAACTACTAAAATTGACCATCATGAAAATTGAGCAGATTTATACCGGATGCCTTGCAGAAGCAGCCTATTATATTGAGAGTGAAGGAGAAGCCCTGATTATTGACCCCCTGCGGGAAACCAAACCCTATATCGAGCGGGCCGCAAAAGACAATGCCAAAATCAAATACATTCTGGAAACCCATTTCCATGCTGATTTTGTAAGTGGTCACCTCGACCTGGCCGCCAAAACCGGTGCTACAATTGTTTTTGGTCCCACAGCTGCACCCGGCTATCCAGCACATATTGCAGTTGATGGTGAAATCCTCTCGCTTGGTAAGGTGAAAATCAAAATACTTCATACGCCCGGACATACCATGGAATCCACTACTTATCTGCTCTTAGATGAGGCTGGTAAGGAACTTGCCATTTTTACCGGGGATACCCTCTTTATTGGGGATGTGGGTCGCCCTGACCTGGTTCAGAAAGTGAAAAAGGAAATTACCCCTGAATTCCTTGCCGGACAATTATTTGACTCGCTTCGCAATAAGATCATGACCCTTCCGGATGAGATTATAGTTTATCCCGGTCACGGTGCTGGAAGCGCCTGCGGTAAGAACATGAGTAAAGAAACTACAGATACCCTCGGTAATCAGAAAAAATTCAACTACGCGCTTCGCGCTGATATGACACGCGATGAGTTTATCAAAGAAGTTACGGAAGGACTGGTTGCTCCTCCACAATATTTCCCGCACAACGTAATTATGAATGTGACAGGTGGATTAAACAGCATCGACCAGATCATTCGCAGAGGAACTACTGCCCTGGAGCCTAAGGATTTTCAACTGGTTTGGGAAACAGAAGAAGCGCTGGTGATTGATGCCCGTAGCAAGGATGAGTTTCCGAAGAACTACCTGCCTGGTGCCATCTTCATCGGACTGGATGATAATTTCGCTCCCTGGGTAGGAACCCTGGTTACCGATCTGAAACAACCCATCCTGCTGATTACAGATGAAGGTAAGGAAGAAGAAGCCGTTGTTCGACTTGCTCGTGTAGGATATGATAATACATTTGGTTATCTGAAAGGAGGCGTTGCGGCCTGGATCCAAGCCGGACTCCCAACAGAACAGATGGAAGAAATAGATGCACCGGAATTTGCGGAGCTCTATATGAAAAACCCGGAAATGAAAGTACTGGATGCGCGTCGCGAATCTGAATACAATAGCCAGCATATTGAAGGCACGATCAATTTCCCGCTCGACTTCATCAACTCGAACATGAGTATGCTGGATAAAAACAGCACCTATTATATCCATTGCGCAGGTGGTTATCGCTCTATGATCACTGCTTCCATTCTGAAAGCAAGAGGATATGAGAACCTGATCAATATAAAAGGAGGATTTGCAGCATTATCTAAGACAGATCTACCCAAAACAGCTTACGAAGCACCCAAGACAATGTTATAAGTTGGTTTTCTGGCAGTTGGTTTATAAGCCGCTCTGTTCCTCCGGTCGGTCGGAAACAGGCGGCTTTTTTATGTGATATATGTCACGCAGGCAATGTGACTACCATCACCGAAAAACGATTTTCAATAGCTCAAATTTGTATTCTAAAATCAAGGATATGGAAATCATCGGATACATTGCTTCACTGGTAATTGGAATCTCACTCGGACTGATTGGTGGTGGCGGTTCCATTCTCACTGTACCAGTGCTGGTTTACCTCTTCAGAGTACAGCCGGTGGTTGCAACCGCTTACTCTCTTTTCATTGTAGGTTCAACCAGCCTGGTAGGAAGCTTCCCCAAATACAAGGGCAATGAAATTAATCTCAAGACAGCCCTGATTTTTGGTCTGCCTTCCATCGCTGCCGTATATGCAACACGAGCATTTATTGTACCGGCAATTCCCGATGAATTGTTCACCATAGGATCCATCGTATTTACGAAATCACTATTGATGATGTTGCTCTTCGCAGTGCTGATGGTCTTTGCTTCCGTATCCATGATCCGTAGCAAAAAAGAAGTTGTGAAGGAAGATGAAGTGGCAGAGCAAAAATTTAATTATCCCATCATTTTACTCGAAGGTGTTGTAGTAGGTACACTAACCGGACTCGTTGGTGCAGGTGGCGGATTTTTGATTATCCCCGCACTGGTATTGCTTAGTAAGCTGCCCATGAAACAGGCGGTTGGCACCTCCCTGTTAATCATTGCTGCAAAATCTCTCATCGGATTTACCGGTGATTTAAAAAATGCTTCGATGGACTGGAGCCTGTTACTGAGTGTAACCGGACTTGCTATCATCGGAATTTTTATCGGTAATAAACTGAGTAAAAAAGTATCCGCAGAAGGATTGAAAAAAGGCTTCGGCTGGTTCGTCCTGGTAATGGGTATCTACATTATTGTAAAAGAATTATTCCTTTAGGTGTCAGACAGGTGTTCATACAGATATCTGACACATGTAAGTAAAACGTAAACACATAAAATAAATACAACCATGTTTTTCCAACACATTTACGACAAATCTCTTGCACAGGCCAGTTATTTCATTGGCTGTCAGAAAGCAGGTGTTGCTGCTGTGATTGATCCTAAACGCGATATCGATACCTATATTGAAATCGCCAAACAACAGAATATGAAAATCACCCACATTCTGGAAACCCATATTCACGCCGACTTCCTATCTGGCTCACGTGAACTGGCTGCTGTAACCGGCGGTAAAATGTATCTCTCTGCTGAAGGCGGAGAAGGCTGGGAGTATGAATTCCCGCATGTAGGTGTAAAAGATGGTGATGTGCTGATGGTAGGCAATCTCAAACTGGAAGTAATGCATACTCCAGGCCATACTCCCGAGAGTATCAGTTTTGTTTTGACGGATACTCCTGCAAGCGATGAGCCTGTTATGATTTTCACCGGCGACTTTGTATTTGTTGGTGATATCGGTCGCCCCGACCTGCTCGAAAAAGCAGCTGGTATCAAAGGAACACAGGATAAAGGAGCGCATCAGATGTATGAATCGCTTCGCAAGTTTGCTGACCTTCCTGATTTCGTTCAGGTATGGCCCGGCCATGGTGCAGGATCTGCCTGTGGTAAGGCATTGGGTGCAGTTCCCAGTTCCACTGTTGGTTACGAAAAAGCAAGAAGCTGGGCATTCCGTTATAAAGAAAATGAAAAAGGATTCGTCGACTTCCTGCTCACTGATCAGCCTGAACCACCGAAGTATTTCGCAATGATGAAAAAACTCAATAAAGTGGATCGCCCGTTGCTGACAGAAGTACCCAAACTGAAAAAGCTTGATCCAGCCTCAGCAAAAGATGCATTGCAGAAAGGCATCATGATTATCGATACCCGCAATAAAACTGATTTTGCAAAAGGATTTATTCCGGGCACCATCAATATTCAGGGTAACAATTCCTTCAGCACCTGGGCGGGATGGTATCTTAATTTCGAAGAACCCTTCATCCTGGTAGCAGAAGAAGCACAACTGGATGATCTGACCCGTAAACTGATGCGTATCGGTTTGGATAATATCCTCGGATATATTGCAGTGAATGATATCGAAAAAGTTGCTGATGGCAAACTCGATACCGTGAAGCTGGTAGAATATGATGAGTTTAAAAATATTGTTGATGCCGGTACTGCCGAGATCATTGATCTGAGAGCTGCGACTGAATACAATGCCAATCATATTCCGGGTGCAAAACATGTATTTGTGGGTACCCTTCCACAACACCTGAATCAGATTCCGAAAGATAAAGAAGTGGTGATTCATTGCCAGGGTGGCGACCGTGCATCTATTGGTTACTCCCTGCTTGCAAAAGGGTGGCGACCGTGCATCTATTGGTTACTCCCTGCTTGCAAAACATGGATTCACCAACGTACGCAATTTCTCAGCGGGCATGAACCGCTGGGTACAGTCCTAAAACGTATAACAAATGAGCTTACTAAAGAAACACTGGTTTCCAGCTCTGTTGGTACTATTGGTAGTGGTTGTTGTTGCATATCAACTGGGAAGCAGCGAGATGGCTGGTGAGAAAGTTATGCCTGTCCGTTCTGGTGAAAACCTGGGCTGGCAGGCTCCCAGTTTATACCTCGACAATGAACTGGAGGGCGAAGCACGTGAGCTAGTGATCTATGGG
>JALOMU010000202.1 GCA_025455285.1 Flavihumibacter sp. | reverse complement strand
CAATTTGAATGTCCTTCCTATTTTACTCCCGCCTATCTCAGTGATAAAATTTTACAACTGGCCCATCGCAATGGGCATAGCAACCTGGCAAGAATCCGCCTCATGATCTTTCGGGGAAATGGAGGATTGTATGATACCGTCAGTCATTTTCCCCATCATGTAATCCAGTGCTGGTCGCTGCCTCCAGCCAATCACCAGTGGAATGAAAATGGCCTGGTGTTAGGCATTCATCGTACGGCACAGAAGACAATGGATGTGTTGGCCAATACCAAATCCAACAATTACCTGCCCTATGTTCTCGGCGCCCTGGAAGTGAAAAAAGAAAAGTGGAATGATGCAGTGGTGCTCAATGCCGCAGGTCGGGTGGCTGATTGCACCATCGCGAACCTCTTTGTTGTAAAAGATGATGTACTCTATACACCGGCAGCATCCGAAGGACCGGTGCTGGGCATTATGAGGAGATATATTCTGGACTATTGTAGGAAAGCAGGATTGCCCTGCGAAGAAACCATGCTCAACGAAGAAGATCTGCAACAGGCAGATGAAATTTTTCTCACCAATACCAGCTACGGCATTCGCTGGGTAGGAAGCCTGGGAGATAAAAAATTCACTAACAGTTTTAGCGCCCGCTTGTACAAGGATGCTATCCAGCCACTCTTTTATCCAAAAAATTAGTTGAACCAAGCATAGGATTGCTTGTTAATGCTCTAAATTCCATTTATGGCTGCTGGCAACATCGCAATTTTCTGGTTTCGCAGAGATCTTCGCTTGGAAGACAATGCCGGTTTGTATCATGCCCTGCGTTCCGGATTGCCGGTTCAACCAATATTTATTTTTGATTCGAATATCCTGGATGACCTGGAAGACAAGACCGATAAAAGGGTTTTGTTTATTCACCAGGCATTGGAGCAAATCCAGGATCAATTGGTGACACTGAAATCCAGTCTGGATGTGCGTCATGGAAAACCGATGGAAGTTTTCAGGCAGCTTCTCACGGAGTATAAAATTTCAGCTGTATATACCAATCACGATTACGAACCCTATGCCAGCGAGCGCGATGCAGCAATGGCAGCTATGCTAAAGGAGAAGGGAATAGTATTTCATACGTTTAAAGACCAGGTGATTTTTGAAAAGGACGAAGTTGTGAAGGATGATGGCAAACCCTATACCGTATTCACTCCCTATTCAAGAAAATGGAAAGCCAAACTGAACGCTTTCTATCTCAAATCCTATCCGACTGCTGATTACTTTAATGGGTTTCATATACGCAGTCCCAAAGCCTTACCCAGCCTGGAAGAAATCGGTTTTACAGCTGGTTCATTTTCTTTTCCGGATCCTGAGCTGGATCCTAAGATTGCTAAAAACTATACAGAGCAACGCGACTTCCCAGCAGTTCGTGGAACCAGCCGATTGGGTGTACACTTGAGATTTGGTACGATCAGTATCCGGCAACTGGCACAACAGGCAGCTACACTTAATGAAACCTATCTGAATGAATTGATCTGGCGGGATTTTTATCATATGATCCTCTGGAATTTCCCGCGGGTTGGCAAGGGCCTCTCCTTCAAGCCGGAATACGATCAGATCAACTGGCGGAACAATGAAAAAGAATTTGCTGCCTGGTGTGAGGGGCGTACCGGATATCCAATCGTGGATGCGGGCATGCGGGAATTGAATACCACCGGTTACATGCACAACCGGGTGCGTATGATTGTAGCTTCTTTTCTGACGAAACACCTGTTGATCGACTGGCGCTGGGGCGAAGCCTATTTTGCGAAAAAATTGCTTGACTTTGATCTGGCTGCAAACAATGGAGGCTGGCAATGGGCAGCGGGTAGTGGCTGTGATGCGGCCCCATATTTTCGGATCTTCAATCCCTATCTTCAAACAAAGAAATTTGATCCGAATGGAGCGTATATCAAAAAATGGGTGCCTGAAATAAATGAGTTGACTTATCCCCGGCCTATTGTAGAGCATGAACTGGCAAGAAAACGTTGTCTGGATACTTATGCAGCAGCAATCCGTTCGTAGGTAGCTTCCAGTACGGAGACTGCTTTTCTACCAGTTTCACCCAAAGAAAGAGAATACTCATTCACATAGAGATTGATGTGTTTGCGCATCACCTCCTCACTCATTTCCTGGGCATGGTTTTTCACAAAGGAGGAAAGTTCAGGGTAGTTCGTCCAGCTATATTGTATACTGGCACGAATCCATTGGTTCAATTGCTCGTCCATTTCAACAGGAAGATCTTTGCGAATGATGATGCCTCCCAAAGGTACCGGGCATTCCAATTTTGATTCCCAATAGGCTCCGAGGTCGAGCAGTTTCACCAGGCCCTTAGCTTCGTAGGTAAACCGGTTTTCATGAATAATAACACCTGCATCTGCTTTTCCGGATAAGACGGCTTCTTCTATTTCATGAAAGATACCGAAGTCTTTATTTTGCGCATCCGGAAAAGCAAGCGAGAAAAGCAGGTGGGCGGTAGTGTTTCTGCCAGGTAGTGCGATCCGCTTCAGGTGAATGTCTTCCAGTGCAATAGGTTCTCTTGCAATCAGCAGGGGACCTACACCAAAGCCTAGTGCTCCCCCGGCATCCAGTAATCTATACTGGTGCTGTACCTGCGGCCAAACCCCATAGCTTATTTTACTGATCGGATACCTGCCTTCCAGCGCCCATTCATTCAGGGTTTGTACATCTTCCAGCACTACCTCAAATTGTTGTCCACCTGTATCAAGTTGACCGTTCACCAGCGCATCGAATATAAAAGTATCATTCGGGCACGGCGAAAATGCTATGCTTATCGGTTTGCTCATTTTTTCTGGTTCATTATCTATTCTAGTTGCATCCTCTTTCCGGGTCTTCTCTTTAGCCACCATTGCCACTTCTTCCATTCCTCCATCTTCCATTCTTCCCTTCTCCTTTGTCTCCGGTCTCCTCTGTCTCCTCTTCCATACCGTCTCACGTCTGACATCTCACGTCTACAGCGCTTCCAACAACCTAATCAACACCTTGTTCAACTCCTCAATGGCCAAAGGCAGATTCCACTGTTTTTTGTTCCGCACTCCAACTGTATTGGAGATACTTCTCAATTGCATGAAAGCAATATTTTCCTGCAGGCATACATAATGAAAGGCAGCCCCTTCCATGGATTCAAGCGCCGGTTGATAAGCCTCCTGGTACGACTGGATTCTTTTTTTGGAAGTGGAGATTTCATTCACCGTGATGGCATTCACTTTTTTCAACCGGCTTCTTTTCAGCAGGGTAGTATTCGGGTTGGTCAGCCAGGATCTCTTATAAGGAGCTTCATTCGGATTAGCCAGTCCCAGCTCAAACAGGTTTGCAAATCCCTGTTTTTCAACGGCCCCCATATCTGCAATGATCTCTTTCTGCACAGCGTAAACTGTCCCGGCCGGAACCTCGGGATCAAAACTGCCTGCTACTCCCGCCTGTATTATTAACTCGGGACGTTTGTGCTGCAGGTAGCGGGTCAGGGCATAGGTAGTTGCAACAGAGCCTACCCCGGTTATAAGGATATCCACATCAAAGTCAATATGAATCAGCTTGTCTGTTTCTGCCAGGTGTTCCGTAAATGGAGTGATTTCGGCGGCAGTAGCCGCAACCAGTAAACAATGCATTCCTGAGTAGTTTGCCGCAAATGTCGGGATTCCTGATAAATCCTGCCGAATGACTAGCTTTGTAAGGCAATCAGACCAGCTTTTTATCAATTTCTGAACAAATTGAATTCTGTTCTGTTAAACTTTCCAGCAACAATTATTAAACAGGTTGGAGATGTCAAACAAAGTGGCCGTTTACAGGAAGGAACATTTTAATGCAGCACACAGGTTGTTTCGGGCTGATTGGGATGATGCACAGAATTTTTCGGTTTTTGGTAAATGCAGTTACCCTCATTATCATGGGCACAATTATGAATTAGAGGTAAAAGTGCTGGGGGAACCGGATCCTGCAACTGGATTCGTAATAGACATGAAGCAGTTGTCGGATATCATTAATCGCGAAGTACTACAAGTATTTGATCATCGCAACCTGAACCTCGACACGCCTTATTTCAAAGAGAGAAACCCAACTGCTGAAAATATTGCGATTGTGATCTACGAATTGTTGCGACCGCATATTGATCCCAAACATGAGCTGGCTATCCGGCTGTATGAAACAGCAAGGAATTTTGTGGATTACCCGGGGAAGTAAGATGTGAGACGTGAGACGTGAGACGTGAGACGTCAGACGTGAGACAATCAAATTAAATTCAAAAACACTAAGTAATGGCATATCAAAAAGTTGAACAGTACGAAGACAAAATAACCTCCGGACTGATTGAAAATTACCGTGAATCGTTGGCCCTTTTGGGAGAAAATCCTGAACGTGAGGGCTTGCTCAAAACTCCAGAACGGGTGGCGAAAGCAATGCAATATCTTACCCAGGGATACCAGATGGACGCCAAAGCCATCCTCGAATCGGCCAAATTTCATGAAGATGTTAGTGAGATGATCATCGTGAAAGACATCGAGCTGTTCAGCATGTGCGAACACCATATGCTGCCTTTTTTCGGGAAAGCGCAT
>JALOMU010000201.1 GCA_025455285.1 Flavihumibacter sp. | reverse complement strand
CTAAGGCACGTCAGACTGGACAGGTTGTGTAATCCTGGGATATCTTGTGTGGCATCCCTGGAAGATGCGCCCATTGCAAATTGACCAACACCAACAGCAAGCCCCCCTGCTGGCAAGCCGCCCCCAAAATTCCCCACCGCCGAGCCCCCTCCCCACATGCTTTGAGGGCAGGTACAGCAGCCCACGAGCTCCATGACTCGCAAGCCTGTGAGCTGGTAGACGCCACTGAGAGGAGTCAGGGCAAATCCTGACAAATACAGCACGCGGAGAGACTGCAGTGCTGACCAAGAGGAAGGGGCCCTTGGGGGGGATGGTTGATCTGGGCTGTATTCTGAGCAGGGGGGGCACCACAGCTTTAATTCCAGCAGGTTCTGCAAGGCGGCCACCCCCTGCAGCAAATCCGCCTCGGCGCTGTGATCCATCAAGTCACGATGCAGCTGTAGGTCCAGCCGGGTGAGGCCATTGACCTGTTGCAGGGGGAGGGCTGTGGGGGTGGGGTGGAGGGAGAGGTCTTGGAGGGATGCCATGTCCGGCAGCACCCCCAGTAGGGCACCATCTAGGGTTTCTAAGCCAGCGACAAAGCCCCCTTTGCTCGTACGAATATTTCTGCCAGAGACCTGGCGAAACAAAACCTGGGCCAGGACCTCCCCTTTCTGTTGAACCAGACGCCTTCCGTTGTAGTAAGTTCAGATGCCGGGAATGGCGTGGGTTATACAGGCATCCGGATTCGCGGTTCTGATGCTACCCGCATCAATATGACCCTGAATGGCATTCCTTATAACGATGCCGAAAGCCAGGGCATGTTCCTGGTTAACCTGCCCGATTTTGCCTCTTCTGTTGGGAGTATCCAGGTGCAGCGCGGAGTTGGTACTTCCAGCAATGGTGCGGGTGCATTTGGCGCCACCCTTAACCTTAGTACCAATGAATTCCGGGAGGAACGATATGCTGAAATCAACAACAGTTACGGCTCCTTTAATACCTGGAAAAACACGGTGAAACTGGGTTCCGGATTAATAGGAGATCATTTTACTCTGGATGCCCGCTTATCCCGGATCAACAGTGATGGATATGTAGACAGGGCCAGTACCGATTTGCAATCCTTTTATATTTCGGGTGCCTATCTCACTGAAAAATCAAGCCTGCGACTCAATGTCTTTTCCGGCAAAGAGAAAACCTACCAGGCCTGGAATGGTATCCTTCAATCAGAAGCAAGAGGTACCAACCGTCGGTTTAATAGTGCGGGTACCGAGAAACCAGGTAGCCCCTACAACAATGAAACCGATAATTACCAGCAGGATCATTATCAACTCTTCTTTAATCATTCTGTATCAGAGCATCTTTCCTTTAATACGGCAGCCTTCCTGACCCGCGGTCGCGGTTACTACGAGCAATACAAAGCAGGAGAAGATTATGAAGATTATGAACTGAACTACCCGATAATAAATGGGAGTCCGGTTACCAGTACAGACCTCATCCGGCAGCTCTGGTTAGATAATTATTTCTATGGAGGAATCTATTCAGTTCAGTATAAAAAGAAAGGAACTGGAATTACTGTAGGCGGTGCTATAACCCGGTATGATGGGGATCATTATGGCAGAGTCATCTGGGCTGAAAATGCCATCGCACCCGGACATGAATGGTATAATAATGATGCCCGCAAAACTGATTTTAATATGTATGCCAAATGGACCCAGCAACTGGGTAAAAAATGGCAAAGTTTCCTGGACTTACAGGGCCGGACCGTTGAGTACAAGATCAGTGGATTCCGAAACAATCCCGGCATAAGTACAGATAACAACTACCAGTTTTTTAATCCCAAAATCGGAATCAGTTATGCTCACCAGGGCTGGCAGGCTTTTGCTTCTTATGCAATCGCCAATAAAGAACCCAATCGGGATGATTTTGAAGCAGGGCTCACACAACAACCCAAACCGGAGCGATTACAGGACCTGGAAATTGGAGTGGAAAGAACATCCGGTCGATATAGCTGGGGCGCTACGTTGTATTACATGAATTACCGCGACCAACTGGTGTTAACCGGACGAATCAATGATGTGGGAGCTTATGCAAGAACCAATATTGACAAGAGCTATCGCCTGGGACTTGAATTGCAGGGTAGTTACAAAGCAAGTTCCTGGCTGAAGTTCACCGGCAATCTAACGCTCAGTGAAAACAAGGTGCTTGACTTTGAAGAGTTCTATGACGACTATGATGAAGGCACTCAGAAATCAGTAAAGTATGAGAAAACAGATATCTCTTTTTCGCCTGCTATAATGGGTAGTGCAACATCCATACTTAGTCCCATCAAGAATGGAGAAATTGCCCTGATTGGTAAATATGTTGGAAGGCAATACCTGGATAATACATCCAACAGGAACAGAAGCCTGGATGCATTTTACACGCAGGATCTTCGGTTGTCCTATACTGTGAAAGGTAAAGCAGTGAAGGATCTGACCATGATTTTCCAGGTCAATAACCTGTTCAACAAATTGTATGAACCAAACGGTTACACCTTCAGTTATATCTTCAACCAGGAACTGATCACGGAAAATTACGTATACCCCATGGCGGGAATTAACTTTATGGGTGGCGTAAATATCAGGTTGTGAGTTGTACGAGGTAAATATCCCGGTATATTTCCTATATAAAAATTTGGCATTTGGCACTATTTAGGATAGTGCTAAATGCCAAATTCCGTATCTGATGAAAAAAACCATTGTTATCAATGTATTGATCATCCTGATCTTTTACATCCTGTTCAGTCTTGCAGCCGGAAAGTAACGGTGAAGCTTAGCTGCCGAATTTTTCCTGCCAGGCCAGCATACCGCCTTCCAGGTTTTTGGTATTGGTGAAACCCATAGAATCAAGAATCAGGCAGGCGGTCATGCTTCTTTTACCACTCCTGCAATGGAGGATAACTTCTTCGTCTTTAAGCGGCATCAACTCATCCACATCCATCATCTGGAAACGTCCCAATGGAATAAGTTTCGCCCCAATATTAAAGGCTTCAAACTCTTCCGGTTCACGAACATCTATCACATGCAGTTTCTCGCCTGCATCCATTCTTGCTTTAAGTTCTTCAACGGTAATAATATCCATATGGCAACAGTTTAATAATTATTTTCTACAGGAGTAACAACCCGCGGAGTTGTTGTAGTGGTATCACGCACAGGCTTTTTTGTGCTCAGCCAGATATCAATCATTTGTCCGGGTCGGATTCTGTTTGATCTGCGGTCGGCGGTTAAGCGATCCGGGCTTTGTTTATACACAAAAGCGGTAGCCGTATCTTTAACATCCGGATCCAGCACAATGGCGCCAAAATTAATGCCGCTGGTTTGGAGCAAATCCTGGGCACCTGAATAAGTTAGGCCAAATAAATCAGGAACAGCCATATCCACATTTGAAAGGCCACTGCCCAATACCAATGAAATAGGTGTACCCATAGGCAGTTTGGTTCCGGCCTTAATTTCTTTTCCATCATACTTCTGAACCAGCACGGAATTTTTGGCGAAATCCGGCCGATAGCTGGTATCTCCCATCTTTAATCCAAATTGTTTCAGCACGATAGCAGCATTACGCACACTCATTCCAACCAGGTTGGGCATCACTACTTCAGGAGGTACCGCCCGGTTTACAGTGAGGTAAATGGTACGATTGGATTTTACTTTGGATTCAGACTCCGGGAACTGGCGGATTACAGCCAGGGGCTTAATTGTATCCCGATAAATCGAATCCTGGATTACCACCTCAAATCCTGCTGTTTCCAGTGCAGTAGTTGCTTCGTCCAATAGTTTCCCTGTTACATTGGGAACCTCAACCTCTTCACCATGGCGGGTAAAAAAATCAAGGGAACTGAAAAATGCCAGTACGATTACTGCAATAATTGCGAAAGCTATTAAAAGGCTAACCCAGAGTGGTTTTTTTGTAATGGATTGGAACACGAATTAGTATATTTTTTAAAGGATCGGATTCAAAGAAAAGTAAAATTATTTATCTGTCAAGGCTTCTTCAATGAGAGCCGAATAAAAGTCGCGCAATGTCCAACCCATTGCCCTTACCTGCTGGGGCACAATACTAGCCTCGCTTTGTCCGGGTACCGTATTAATTTCCAGCATATAAGGTTCTGCTTCCAGTTCATTGTAAATGAAGTCGATCCGGATAATTCCCCGGCAGTTAAAAACTTCATAAACCCGGCGGGCAGCCGAACGGATTTTAACTGCGATATCCTCATCTACCTGGGCAGGGGTGATTTCCTCACTGAGTCCCTGGTATTTAGCTTCAAAATCAAAAAACTCTTTTTTAGTGATGACTTCTGTGAAGGGCAGTGTTACAATCTCACCCTTTTGGCGAAATACGCCGATAGTGAATTCCCTGCCAGAGATAAACTCTTCCACCAGCACCTGTTCATCTTCCCGGAATGCTTTATCGAGCGCATCAGCCAGGTCCCCCGGATCTGTTACCTTACTCATCCCGATACTGCTGCCACCATTATTTGGCTTTACAAAAACCGGCATCTGGAGTTGTGCTGCAATACTGGCCGGAGCCATGGGACGATCTCTGAATAAGTGGAGTGATCTTGC
>JALOMU010000200.1 GCA_025455285.1 Flavihumibacter sp. | reverse complement strand
GTTGGACGGCCATCCATCATTACCATCACGCTTTGTTTTCCTTTCAGACTGATATTTCCGTCCTTATCGACCATGACGCCAGGTGATTTTTCGAGCACTTCCAATGCGGTTGCGCCAACATTGGTTACGGCAGCATCCACATTCACAATTGTTTTGTCTATTTTCTGTTCAATGAAGGGTTTACGATGAACAACGGTAACACCTTGCATTTCGCTGGAAGCAGGGTAGGTAACGGCCAAAGGACAGGTCCAGGAATTCAAAATTCCCGGACTTGTCAGTTGATTGCAGCTTCACTGCGGAAGAGTCTTTTGCCTGCAGCACGGTAATGGTAACAGCTTCTGCCGGCTTTTGCTGTTTGTCCGTCACATTCCCCTTAACTGAGGTATTGCTTTACCGTTTAAGGTTAATTACAGGTCAAAAGTAGGTACTATGTTATGCAATGTACATTGTTTTGTGTTGGATGGCTGATTTTACTGATTTACGGCAAAGGGCCACATGAACATTGGACGATCAACCCTGAATTTGGTTACAGCGTTTAGGGAATTCCTGATGAATGGTGCTAAAACAGGAAGAGCGGCCACTTGGCCGCTCTTCCTGTTTTAATAAAAAATAAGTTAGCTTTTGAGCTTTGACGGATGGGTTAGCTGGTATTTTTTGGCCCAGAACCAGACTATAATTCCGGTAATAACAAGCAGGGAAGAAATGATTTCTGCCTGGGTGGGCTGAAATCCGAATATGTTATACTTGGTATTTACCCTGATTTTTTCAATAAAGAATCGCTCAATACCATTAACTGCGAGGTAGAGTCCGAAAAGCTGCCCCGGAACTGGGATTTTCTTTCTGAGGCTCCATAAAAGTACAAATAGAATCAAACAGGCGATCGTTTCATAAAACGGGGTCGGATATACGGGTAGAGGCAGTTCGTTGCAATAATTTCCTTCACATCCCGGTATCGGAACTCCCGCATTGATAACATTGTGTGGGTAGGTATAAGACCAAACCCAATCAGGCAACCAGGAATAAGGATTCGGCCGATTGTTAACAATACCCCAGTCGCCATCTCCCGCAACCTGACAGCCGATTCTCCCAATTCCATAAGAGAGCATTAGCGCAGGTGCTGCGGAATCACATAGATGTCGGATGCCAATTTTATGATTTCTTGCATACCATATAATAGCTATTGCAGCACAAATCAATCCACCATAAAAGGTTAGTCCGCTAAAGGATAGTAAGGCACCGATTGGATCAGCTACAAATTCGTTCCAGTTTTCAAGGTTGTGAAAGATCTTGGCGCCAGCAAACCCGAATAGTGCAGCAAAAACTACAAAATCACCAACCCGGTCATGTGGCCATATTCGGATTACTCTTTTTTCAGGCTTGGGTAAACGCTGTTTCTGCTTCTCTCTCCATTTTAGCCCGGCAAACAATAAACCAAGTAATATTCCCGAACCAACTGAACCTTGTGATGAAAAAATAAATTCCTGTGGATCTTCCGGTCCTATTACAAAGGCGCCTATGATTTTATATCCCAATAAAAAACCAAGAATAAAATTGGTGATCAATTCCGCAATACCGGCGGGCTCTCCTACCGTGATAGTTGTTTCTTCATATTGAAGATGTCCTTCCCTGCTTTTTCGCTTAAGCTCAAGTGTTAGGATCCAGGCAGCTCCCAGGAAAGCAAGCGCAACAAAGAAACCAAAGGAATTGATGAATCGTAATCCGGGCAGATTTACTCCAAACAGATCCTTAAAAGCGTAATATAAATTGGGATACATGAAATGTTGATTAATGGCCTATTTCTGCGCAATGATAAGAAATATGGAGCCGGCAAAAAAATAACCCCTCCTTTTGAGGAGGGGTTACCGGTATTTTCTGAGAAAGCTTAACAATATTGCTCAAACGCGGCTATCAGGTTATGGGCAATCATTTGTGCCGAACGACCTTCAATCATATGCCTTTCAATAAAGTGCACCAACTGGCCATCTTTAAACAAGGCGACCGATGGTGATGAGGGAGGATAAGGCAACAAATGCTCTCTTAATTTACGAACAGCATCAATGTCAAATCCGGCAAAACTGGTTGCAAGGAAATCTGGCTTTTTGGGGCTGTTGTGTACGGCCATCAATACACCCGGACGGGCAGTTCCTGCAGAACAACCACATACGGAATTCACTACCACCAGGGTAGTTCCGGGCTTTTTTAACTGGATATCTACTTCTTCTGGAGTCAGTAACTCAACAAATCCCTGTTCAGTTAACTCCTCTTTCATTGGCATTACTATCTCTGCTGGATACATTATGTTGTTTTTTGAGTTTGCAAATCTACTCTAAAAACATAAGAAAGCTTATTTGGTTCGTTTCTGTCAATATGTCTGCGTTGCGAATAGGAATGGTGTCATAATGTCTTTTTTGGGGCAGTGAGTTTACTAGTTTTCTTCAAGTAATGGCAGAAAAATACAGGTGGTATGCCAATTGAATACTATTCTTCAAATTCAAAAACTATAAAATTAAATAAAATGACAAGAGTTAAGTTCAATCAACCGGCACGTCCTTTCTTTCATTTATTGGATGATTGGTTTCAGGAGTTTCCGGCACGTAATGCAAGAGAAGTTGTAAATGGCGTTCCTGCTGTACCAGCTAATATTCTGGAAACTTCTGATGCATACCACCTTGAGTTAAATGCTCCTGGCAGGACAAAGGAAGAATTTAAAATTCAGGTTGAGAATGGTCTCCTTACTATTTCATACGATCAGAAAGATAGCAAGGAGCAGGAAGGTGTGAAGCAGATTCGCAGGGAATTTTCACAGCTTTCGTTCAAACGCAGTTTTACCCTGGACGATAAAATTGATGAAAATGGAATTCAGGCAAAATATGAACAGGGCTTACTGAAGCTCTATCTTCCCAAGAAGGAAATAGTAGCCAATCAGCCCAAACAAATTTCAATTCTATAAGTGTTTCTCATAAGCAGTTGGTTTTGGTATAGTCCCGATGTTTCTACTTCGGGACTTTTTTCTAACATACTGTTAAACCTATCTCAACTGAAAATGAAGTAATATTGCCACGATTTTCAGCATGATCCTTAAATAACCAGAGAATGTTAAGACGAATTTTCGCAATTGTGGTGCTGAACTTTTTTCTCCTGAACATCCAGGGTGAATTGTATGCACAGGTAATTGATACCCTTCCAAAAAAGGATACCCTTCGGCTAATGGATACAATTCCGCTGGGCCCAGACAGTTTGCCGGTAGCGCCTGTAGATACCACTCTCCGTATTCTTAACCTTAACCCCTACATGACGCTTCATGTAGATTCTTCCATTAACTATCAGTTGGAGATCAACCGGGTACCTGGGAATTATTTCTGGTATTTGAGGAATGCTCCTGTAGGCCTTAAAATCAGTAAGGATGATGGCCGCCTAACATTTAAGGCGGAAAAGTCGCTGTTTTTATCCGGCCGCCTAAGATATGACCAGGAATATAAGGTACAAATGGGGGTTCAGAACCTTTCAGATCCGAAAGAGAGAGTTGATACTTTTTTCACACTGATGTTTTACAATACTGAAATTGTAATATCACGTTTGAAGCCCGGCGTGAGTGAAACCATCTTTATTGATGAGGGTGATACCCTTTCCATTCCTGTTCAGTGTGAACGCGGAAGTTTTCCCATAGAATCGATTTCAACTTTGACGGATGCTTCACTCAAAGGTTATGAATCAGTACGCAAATGCGATGATATTTTCAAATGGGCTGTTCCTTATGATTTTGTGAAAGACGGGGATAAAGAAAAGCAAAAAACCTTCCATATTACCTTTGTTGGAGCTGATAAATTCTATAACCGTGATACTGCAGTAATTACTGTAATTGTTCGTGACGCCCTTAATTATCCCTTCCGGAAAGATGAGTACGGTCGGGTGGTAAAGGAAATACAACGGTACATTTTACAATTGAAATTCAGCTTTAAAGAGCTGGATAAAAATGTAAAGCGAACCAAAGGAACCCGTACGGGTTTTGATCTGATGTCAGGTTCTTCCGCCCTCGCTGGAACAGTGCTGTCAACCAGTTCTGCAGATGCAGATAAAAACATCGGTAAGGTTATGCCTAGTGTGGGTGTTGCATTGGTACCGGTTAAGGAAGCAGTTAGTCCGGTAAAAGCCTACGAATCAAACTCTGCCGCCCAGGTGAGAACAAGTATCAAACGACTTGAATACAGTCTGTCTGATAATTCGCTTGTTGGCGAAACAGACCCTGAGATTCTTACCAAACTTGCTAAACTACGCAGCGATCTTAAACAGGTACAAACTCAGTTGATTGACGTACCAATGGTAGATACCGGAGGCATGAGTGAAGAAGAACTGAACCAGTATTTCAACAGCCCGCGTGTAAATAAAAAGTATAAGCTTACACGTAATTAATCACCGGCATCCCTCTTTACGACGGGTATCGATGATATATTGAATCTTCCAGGTTCCATCCAGCTTTACCAGTTGAAAGGAATTAACGCCGCAGTGACTGAACTGGCTCCCCAAATAAAATTGATAGGGAGTCCAGGCCGAAGCGAGCGGGCCGTCTACCAGGATGGTTCCAAATTCAATGCGTTCATCGAGCACCTCTTTACCAGGCGTTCCTACCGATTTAATGAAGCCATCAATAGATTCGGTACGAACCTGAGTAATCCCATCCTTGCTTCTTCCGATTGTCTGAAGAACGGCCGTAGATGAAAAAGCATCACGTAACTGAACAGTATCACGGCTTCGCATAGCCGAAAATAACTGGTTGATGGTATTTTTGATTCCGGTTTCATCAGTTGTTTGTGCCCAGGCGGAAAAACTAACGAGTGTTAATATCAAGCCAAATAGCTCTTTCATGTGCTTACTCCTTTAAACGGTTATTTTTTGTACCAGTCTACTAATGTATAACCAAAAATGATCCCTATGTTAAGAATTGTACCAGCGGTTATACTTACCGCAACCATTGG